>DATFAS010000249.1:0-6132 GCA_035254305.1 Bacillota bacterium | reverse complement strand
ATACACACCTTACATTTTTATTTAGAGACCGGGCTGGAATTATTTCCGCTGGATCATCTATCAAGGTTAATGGAGAAGATGATTTGGTTAAAACCTATTCAATTCTTAAGCATAGATCTCATTGTTTGGTTGCTACTATCGTTGGAGCTAGGGATTTGGTTTCATTCGAAGGGGGAAAGATCATGATACAAGTGACAGGATTGACCCAATATTTCAAGGAACGGAAGGTATTAGACAATATTCATTTAACCATTGAAAAAAATGAAAAATGTGCCCTTGTTGGAAGCAATGGAGCTGGGAAGTCAACGCTTATTCATTCGATTCTTGGGCTTATCCCATATAAAGAAGGTAGTGTGAAACTGGCTGGTTTTAATAATCAGACTGAAAAGTGGAAAGGTAAAGTTTCCTATCTCCCTGAGAAATTCCAATTATACCCTCATTTAACCTGTTGGGAAAATATGTTGTTCTTCGCATCAATGACTGGAAAGAATCCTAATGAAGCCAATATGGGTGAACATCTGGGCTACGTTCGTTTATGGGAGAGCAAGGATGAACAGGTGAAAAACTTTTCTAAGGGAATGCTCCAACGCTTAGGGATTGCTATCATGTTGTATTATGATTCCGACATTCTTATTTTGGATGAACCAACAAGTGGGCTTGATCCACTTGGAAGAATTGAAATTCTATCGATCTTAAAGGGACTTCATGATAAAACGGTGTTGTTTTCTTCCCACCATTTGGATGAAATTAAACAAACATGTTCTCACATAGCGTTTTTGGATAATGGAAAGATTTCAAAATACCTTGTGAAAGATTTTAATGAGCAGCACCTGTTAGGAGGGAGATTGGCTTGAAATTCTTAACCTTCATGGCATTGTGTATTGCTCTAGTAGCTGGTTGTTCGTCATCCAATAATTGGGACGTAAAGACTGAGGTTCCTTCTCTTATTAAATCTGGCCAGTCGATTCCTATAAAGGTGATCGTGAAGGAACATGATCAACCTGTTCAGGGATTGGATGTAAAAGTATTCTTGGAAATGAAGAGAATGGATCACGGAAATGAACAAATAACTTTGAAAGACCAAGGAAATGGAGAATATGTGGGAAACGCAACATTGCCGATGGGAGGCGATTGGGTGGCCAATATCGAACTAAAATCTGATGGAACAAAGAAAGAAATCGTATATGAGTTTAAAACGGAATGATAGGGAGCATGAGCAAGGAGTTTTTGCCTAAGAATGAAAAGGCAAGGACTCTTTTTTTATTCCAAAAAAAATGTAACATTTTTATAAAAGTAGATGAGGTATAATAACATTTAAATTATTAATTGGAAATAACGATTAGTGGAAGAGAAGAGTAGAAATTTGGAGGTTGTCATGGATTGGAAACCACAAAGAGATTCGGATATCCCAATATATCTTCAAATTGCCGATTATATTGAACAAAGAATTTTATACGGTGAATATACACCTGGCCAAGTCCTGCACTCTGAAAGGTCTCTGGCTAAGCTATTTGATGTGAATAGGGGAACGATTATTCAAGCTTATGAAGTCCTGTATTCAAAGGGTTTGGTTGAAAAAATAAAAGGCAGTGGAACAAGAGTTAGCCATGATATATGGGGATTGTCCAGAAATAGAGTTCCAAATTGGAATCTATATATTGAAAGTGGGTCTTTTTTACCGAATTTACCGATATATCAGCATATCCGCAATGAAATTCAAGAAAGAAGTCTTATCAATTTTGCAAGTGGAGAGCTATCCCGCGAATTAATGCCCTACGATGAAATGCAGAGTATCCTGGGTCATAAATCATTTAATCATTCATTGGGATATGAGCATCCACAAGGCAACCTAGGATTACGTGAAGTATTGGTAGAGCATTTTAAAAATTTTAGAGGAATCCATTGTACGAGTGGGTCTATTTTGATTACTTCAGGTGCTCAACAGGCCTTGCATCTTATCGTTCAATGTTTGTTAAATCCAGGAGATTCTGTAGCCATTGAAGACCCATCCTATGCCTATTCTTTGCCCATTTTTCGTTCTGCGAATATCAAGACACACTTGCTTCCTGTCGGTGAACATGGCATTAACCCTGAGGATATCATCAATTTGTACAAAAAGCATAGGATAAAAATGATTTTCTTAAATCCCATATTCCAAAACCCAACTGGAACCGTTTTATCCCTCGAAAAACGAAAAAAAATTTTAGAAATATCTAGCGAGCTTGCGATACCGATCGTAGAGGATGACCCTTATAGTTTACTATCGTACGATGATAAAATTGACACACAAACCTTAAAATCATTGGATACTAATAAGACAGTGCTATATATCAGTTCACTATCTAAATCTGTAGCGTCAGGTTTACGTATTGGCTGGATTGTTGGTCCGGACAGAATTATTGACAGACTAGCGGATGCTAAACAACTCATAGATTTTGGCCATAGTAGTATCCCTCAATGGATTGCTTCTGAATTTTTAAGGTCTGAATTATTTAGTGATCATTTAAAAAAAGTAAAACAAAGTCTAGTGGAAAAGAGGGACCTAACCATTGAGGCCTTAGAAAATGAGTTATCAAACTTAGTAACCTTTTCTATTCCTCAAGGAGGAATCCATCTTTGGTGTAGGTTAAAGAAGAATATCAAGGAATATCATTTACTAGAAGAATCATTAAGAAACGGTGTTGCATTTACACCGGGAAGTTTATTTGGGTCAGAAAAGGGATTTTTGCGTCTTACTTTCGGCCGTGTTGAAACCGACTTAATTTCTGAAGGGATCGTTCGTTTAAAGAAGTCGATTCAAAAGCTTTGCTGATTTTTTAAGTATCAAAATAAGCCGAACAGGGTGTAGTGGATAAGAAAGTGGTGAAAAAGGTCAAGTCTATTGAATAGGCTTGATCCTTTTTTTTATCCAAAACACAAAAAATTCCAAGTGGTTGAGCAAAAACGTCTTGAACTGGATCAAGCGCTATGTATTGGAGGGAGGTAAAATAATTACACTATAGTTTATTTATTTTTGGTGGGGGTAGAGTATATGGGAGTGAAAAAGGCATTGGAAGTGCTTAAATATAGTGAATTCAGATATACTCAAAAAAGAGAACTGATCCTAAGGATTCTTGCTGCCAGAGATACCGAGAATCTTTCAGCAAGAGATATATTATTGTTTATGCAGAAGAAATATTCGTCTTTAACAATAAGTGTGATTGAAAAAAATCTTGAAATATTTAAAGAGTTGAACCTTGTTGAGGAAATAGATGATACGAAAAGTCTGTATTATCGATTTATATTAGAAACGAAATCTGAAATTGAACTATCTCTTTAGATCATTTAAAGAATCCATTCTATAGAAAGATTTCATATGCTGCCCAATGATGTGATTATCCCTCAAGAGAAGGTTTATTTGGTTTGTTCAAATGGTTGAGTCATTTATTGCTAAATTGGATCAAGCCTAAAAGAGCATATTTGTGTAACATAAGGTGTATTTATTTTCCAGACCAATGAATTTTTACAACTTAAGAATGGAGTGGATAATATGGATCTTCTAAATAATATAAAGACGCGTCAGGCATTGCAAGAGATTCACCCTTATTCACCAGGGAAACCGATTTGGGAAGTTCAAAAGGAATTAGGGATAGAACATGTGATTAAACTAGCATCAAATGAAAATCCGTTGGGACCGTCCCCTAAAGCGATAGAAGCGATATCCAGCCATTTAGCTGGAATCCATCGCTATCCGGATGCTCAAGCTGCACAATTAAAAAATGCCATTACTGAACGCCTTCACCTATTGCCGCAACAGATTATCGTTACTAACGGGGCAGATGAACTAATTACACTGATCTCAGAAACTTTTTTGGAACCAGGGGATGAAATAATTGTTCCTGCACCTTCATTTAGTGAGTATGATTTTGGTGCCCATTTAATGGGTGCCCAAGTGGTTGCCATTCCACTAACCGAGGATTATGAATATGACATCCAAACGATACTTACCGCGGTTACTAGCAAAACAAAAATTGTCTATATTTGTTCCCCAAATAATCCAACGGGTACATATATGAAAAAAATGCACCTGCAACAATTAATGGATATCTTGCCAAGACATGTTCTAGTTGTATTTGATGCGGCCTATAGCCATTTTGCAGATGCAGCGGACTATACGGACGGATTCGAATTGGTTCGGTCTGGTTATTCAATTATTGTGTTACAGACTTTTTCAAAAATTTATGGACTCGCCGGTGTGAGAGTCGGATACGGAGCAGCCCCAGAAGCCATCACTCAAAGTATTTTAAAAGTAAAGGAGCCATTTAACGTAAATGCATTAGCCCAAGCAGCGGCAGAGGCAGCTATTTATGATGAAAGCCACGTTCAAGCATCTCAGCAAAATAATGCGCAAGGACGAGATCAATTGTATGCGGCATTTTCTAGCCTCGGATTAAACTATACCGAGAGTATGAGTAATTTCGTGCTTGTTGAAATTGGAGAAGAGGCGAAGACCGTTTATGAACAACTCCTTGCAAAAGGAGTTATTGTGCGATATGGAGCTACTTGGGGAATGCCAGGACACGTTCGAATTTCGGTTGGAACTCCAGAAGAAAATGCGATCTTAATAGGTACTATGAGCGCTATTCTACTAAGCTCCCTTGAATTGAATGGGAGGGTCCAGAAATGAATGATCTGGCAAAACAACTTAATGAGGCGATAAGAAATGAGAATATCTCCATATATCACATGTTATCTAACTTAGGAAAGAATTTATATTATCCAAAGGGCATCCTTAGTCAAAGTGCTGAAGCAAGCAAAAAAGCCGATCGGTTTAATGCTACGATTGGAATTGCTACCGAAGAAAAAGTTCCCATGCATTTTCAACACATTCAAGAGCATTTTTCTGGATATTCTCCAGAGGATATCTATCCTTATGCTCCTCCAGCTGGAAAGTATTTATTACGTGAATTGTGGAAGGAAAAGTTACTGCAGGACAACCCTTCTATGCAAGACAAAAGCTTCGGGCTGCCTATTGTTACCAATGCTCTGACACACGGCTTAAGTATTGCGGCAGACCTATTTGTTGATCCTCATGATTGTGTAATCGTTCCGGATAAATACTGGGGGAACTATCGGATGGTTTTTGAAGTCCGAAGAGGTGCAAATATGGTAAACTATCCTTTATTTAATTTAGAGGGTAGCTTCAACATAGCTGCATTAAGTGACACAATAATGAAACAAAAGACGGCTGGAAAAGCGATAGTACTATTAAATTTCCCAAACAATCCAACCGGTTATACGCCAAATGAGCTAGAAGTGCAAAGCATTCTTAAGGTTCTATATGAAGCTGCGCAAGAAGGGATCCATATGGTTGTCATTCTAGATGATGCTTATTTTGGATTATTTTATGAAGACACTATCAAGGAGTCCTTATTTGGCCATTTAGCTAATTTGCACCCTAATATCTTGCCGATTAAAGTGGATGGAGCGACAAAAGAAAACTATGTATGGGGTTTGCGTGTTGGGTTTATAACATACGCCTCCCCTAGTTCAGTTGTGTTAGATGCCTTGGAACAGAAGACAAAGGGCATTATTAGGGGAACAATCTCTAGCAGTTCACATTTGTCACAAACCGTTATTGCACGATCGTTGGAGTCAGAAGCGTTTAATCTTGAAAAACAGCAAAAGTTTAATTTAATGAAGCAAAGAGCTCTGAAGGTTAAAGCAGTATTGGCTGATGAGAAATATAAAGAGTATTGGTCTTATTATCCATTTAATTCGGGGTATTTCATGTGTCTAAAGCTTAAAGATATTAATGCAGAGCAGCTGAGGATTCACTTATTAGATCATTATGGAGTCGGTACCGTTGCTATTAATTCGACTGATTTGAGAATTGCCTTTTCTTGTGTGGAAGAAAGTGACATTGAAAAACTGTTTAATTTTATACTTAAAGGTGTGATGGATATACGTAACGCTTGATAATATAAAGGACTCGTTTCCATGTAAAAAGGATGAGAGGTCCTTTATTGATCATAAATTAAATAGAATCAAGTGAACTATGTTTACAAGATTTCTCCCATTTGTTGTTTTCCCGTCAGGTAAACCTACACCGATGTATGTACGGTATCTAGGTAAAGTTCTGCCTTCTGCTGT
>DATFAS010000248.1:0-3946 GCA_035254305.1 Bacillota bacterium | reverse complement strand
ACGACAAATTATGGAAACAGTCTACGATCAATCACTTCGTTGACAGAGTTTCGGCTGCAATCGTATCTTCGAAGTGCTCGATCTATCTTTGCCATTAACCATCTAATTCATCACTTATTCCAACAGATCATACTTCTCCCATTCCGCTCAAAATGCCAATGAAGCCTATATAGACAAATCTCTTTCGTACAGTTATAGACAAACTCTCTATCCTCCCGAACAATATCAAAATTTAATCGAAATACTCTTTCACTAAAAGTAACTAAACCTTTGGAACTTCCTGACCACATAGACATCGGCATTTCGGCAACCAGTTTTGCTGTTTTGTCTAGATCAAAATTCCAAAGCTTTTGGGTTTTACTATCAGAAAAATCCTTTTTCTTTCGATACTCTTTTTCAGTTAAGTAGCTATGGAAAAATGAAGCTACTTCTTCTGGTGTCACAGGCTCTAACCACCGATCCATCCCTTTTTCTAGCATATATAATAGAACAATCATTTTATAACTCTTGGCCATACCTGTTCCCTCAACTTCTTTTAGCCAAGGTTCCACTCTTTTAAATATTTCTATTTCTCGGTCGTCCAGATCATCAGCCCAATAGAGAAATCCAACATAGGACTTAAATTCTTGCTTATAGGCTTTTGAATCTACATTTCCCTGTAAATGAAGTTCCAAATACGTAGGACGTCTTCCGATCTCATTCTTTAGTTCATAATAAGCTTCTCTTAGCTTTTCTTTACGTGGTTGCTTTTTTCTTGCTAATTCTTTTAATAGATTAATGGCTTCAATGTCTATTTCCCATCTGCAGAACTCCGGTATAACCGGTTCAATTAGTGCTGTTGCATTGCGCTTGTCCATAAAAGAATCTGATTTGGTATCAAATAACCTGATTTTCACATCAGCATTTCGGTAGTTTCCAATTAAATCAATAATTGTGCAATAGTTTTTACCTTCAGAAAGACGAAGTCCGCGTCCGATCTGTTGGGTGAAGATGGTGAGAGATTCTGTAGGACGAGCAAACAATAGCGTATCAACAGAGGGAATATCGACCCCTTCATTAAAAAGGCCTACGGTGAAGATAATATCTAAAGCACCTGTCTCAAGTTGATGAATAGCTTCTCCTCTACTCATTTCCATTGTTTTTGAATGTAAACTAAGAGCACTAAAGCCTTTCTCTCGAAAAAAGTTTGCCAAAAAATTTGCTTGTTTAATAGACGAACAAAAACCCAATGTTCGTGTTTGTTTGTATTTCATCCACGCCTCAAAAATAGTTTGAGCCATCTCTTCTTTCAATTGAACGAATAACAGTTCCTCATCAGAATATCGGTTTCCAAGCCAAGGAATTTTTGAATAATCCGTTTGATCATAAACACCATAATAATGAAAAGGGGTAAGCCATCCCTTTTGAATAGCTTCAAGGAAATGCAGCTGATAGGCAACATTGCCATCACACAGGGCATACACATCCTTTCCATCTAATCGGTCCGGTGTAGCCGTAATTCCAAGAAGAAATTTAGGTGTGAAGTAATCAAGAATTCTTTGATAAGTTGGTGCTGCGGCATGATGAAATTCATCAATCACAATCAGGTCAAACGAATCTGGGGGAAAGGTTTCCCGGTGCTGCTTCATGCCTAATGTGTATATGGACGCAAATACACATTCTGCATCCGCTGCCTTACTTACTCCATTATAGATTCCATAAGATCTAGAGGGCATAATGTGTTTGAAGGATTTCTGGGCCTGCATTAGAATCTCTTCACGATGTGCGATAAATAGAATTCGTTTAAATTGCTGTGCAAAAAAGCCGGCTAAATATGTCTTTCCAAGACCTGTAGCCATGACGACCATTGCCTTGTTATAGCCTTCTTCTAATGTTTTTTCCAACTCTTTTAATGCCTGCTTCTGAGCTTCTCTTGGAACGATTACAGTATAGTTTGTTGTCCTTTCTCGAACCTCACGGGATATTTCATTTCTTGTGCTCATCCCATACATGATATCCTTAGCTTCTTCCTCGACCCATGTTCGAATCAGGCTAGGACACTTTTGGTGATATTCCTCGTATTCTTGTTCATACTTCTGAATGGTTTGCGAATTGATAGGAATTGTAGCTTCATGATTGAACAATCTCATAAAATGCTCTAATGCAGACTGGAACGTAGTGGGTTCCACAGCTGCTTGCATCACTAAGTTCCATTCCACACCATGGATTAAAGCAGATCTAGATAGGTTAGAGGACCCAACGATTAAACAACCATCCTGGTCCCCATTCTGGATCAGATAAGCTTTGGGATGAAATGATGTTCCGTTACTTCGCCATAACCGAACTTCAATCCGAGGGTCCAATTGGAAGCAACGCCTTAATCCTTCTGGTTGGGTAACAAATAAATAGTCTCCTGCTAAAATTTTAATTTCTGCTCCGCGATTGAGTGCTTTCAGTAAAGATTCTTCTAACAAACGAACCCCTGACTCCATCACAAAAGAAATGATTAAATAAACCCCCGATGCCGTATCAATCGACTTTATCAATTCATCCAGGAGGTTCTCTGTAACAAGCTTAATTTTGCTCATCTTCTACCTCAATCAGGAAATATCGTTCCTGAAAAGCCCCTCTCTTTTCTGCTTTATCTTTTTGTACCGCTTGTAATTCTTCTAGGGATGATCCATGAACTTCAGCCAATGCATAAATCACCTCAAGTAAATCTGCTAGTTCCTCTATTGCATTCTGGTCAGAATCCGATTCTATATATTCACTGAATTCCTCTTTCATCTTTTTCTGTAACTCAATCTTGTATTCCTCGGTATCTAAAACCCGTGTGGTAAATCGTTTACCAACTTTCTCAATAATTTCCGGGATTCGATCACGTACAAGCTTGTTATAGACTGGCATCATTATCTCTCCTCTCCGTTTATCTTTATGGACCAAGGTCCTATGGATAGGGCACCAAATTTGGAATGGCCTTTCGAATTCCACCTCGTGGATCCTCTATATCTCCCCTATACCGTGGAATCAAATGAAAATGAAGATGCATCACCGTTTGACCCCCGAACTCTCCGACATTGACTCCAATGTTATACCCGTCAGGCTTGTACAATTCATCTATTTGTTCTTTTCCTTTATGAATCAATTCGTGAATGGCACTAATCTCTTCTGGACTTGCATCAAAATATGTTGCTGCATGTCGCTTAGAGACAATCAGTAAATGACCCTTTTGGACTGGATATTTATCAAAGAACGCTTTCGCTAGTTCATTCTCCAATACAATTTGATCAGGTGGCATTAAACAAAAAGGACAAGACAACATAAACACCTCATCGTTTATTTTCCTTATAGTATAACAAAATCCTGACATAATTTGTCAGGATTTTGGATGATTGTTATTTGAGTAGTGGCTTTTAAATTCATTGATGGAAACCTAAAGGGGCTTAGTCGTTAATATGAATTAAGTAAAGTCGTATCAAAAAGGGTTTATTTAATTGAATCAAGTTCATACATGCTAAATGGCTAAGCAGACACTTTATCTTACTTAAGGGACCAGGCCTCATATACAAGGTAATAATGTTCTTTAACAATAGATTTTACATATCGGTTTTAAATCGGACAAAGAAGAGAATAAATCCAATCTAATTTTTAAGGTCAAAAAATAAAGTCTAGTTCACTTAATCTTCAATGTCAGACTACAAATTTGATAGTTAAGCCGATTCACCTTACATCCGACTCACAGATTAGGAATCTATAATTTATGTTGTATATTATAAGGTGATGTTAGGCAATGCTTGATTTTATTGGGTTTTTAGAAGGTCACCATTTAGTCTTGTGAGGTGAATTCGGGGGCATTTTGTGATGTTTGTCCTCAACTTTTTACGCCCTTTCCGGTCTTCAAAATCGAGTGTAGTCTGTGAAGCAATCCGCTACTGCTAATCTTCCTAATAAAACACAACAAAATTAT
>DATFAS010000247.1:0-3386 GCA_035254305.1 Bacillota bacterium | reverse complement strand
ACAACTTGTACTCTATAAAAAAAGAGAGGGAAAATCACCCTACTCTTCATCAGGAAACTCAATATAAATTTTTCCACGAACATTTCCCTTCTGTGTATAGAGTGTGATTCCCTTCCACTGTTCAGGTGCCTCTGTTTTTGGATTAAGTTTATATCCTGTAATATAATTTTGAATGAAGTCGAGGAACTCTAGATTGTTAGCGTTCTTACGAAGCCTTCTACGGATTTTTCGTAGAAGTTTAGGGGTAGCCTCTGTAGATTCAGGAATTCTACCAGAACGGCAATATACAACCCCGGCCTTAATCAAAGGATGATTCCCCTTGGCAACCACGACATCGAAAAGCGATTCATGTACGCGAAAAGCAATCACACGATACCCGTCAATCATACCCTTGAAATAGTCAAAATTAGTATAGTTGGGCTCTCTACATAGGCCGTTGATTTGGGAGAGAATATGATCACGGCTATTGGGAAATGTATCCCAGTAGCGTTCACTCATTCCCCTTAGATGGCAGACACCATCCGGCGCCTCTTCTACTCCGAGTACAAGATATCCTCCATTCTGCGTGTTAGAAAAGGATAGAATAGCTTTGAAGATTTTGAACCGATCTATGTTATTCTTCTTCCATTCATATTCTTTCTGATCCCTAATGGATTCACTTTCCCATATATATTCACGTTTATATTCCATGTTGTTTTCTTCTTGCAGGTCACCAGTAAGGAGATTACGAACTTCGATTTCATTAAGATGGCCTTTTTTCATAACATCCCTCATCACAGTTTCTTCATTCTATTATACGGGGAAATAACTTTTGGGATCATTGGTTTGCTTATCCTTCTATTTATCAATGATAACCTGTAAGCTTTTCAATGTATGCTGTAGCTTCTCGATTTCCTGATTACTTGGTGCCTGTAGATGGAATTGCCCTTGTAAGGCTAGTCCGGCGGCAGTACCGGCAGCATCCCCAAGAACCATTAGATTTGGATAAACCCGCATGGCAGACCAGCTGAAGGAATCAATACTTGCAGCGTAGCCAGGCAGCAATACATTTTTGATTGAATCTGTGGTTAACACTTCATAGGGAACGTACCAGGGTTCTTTACGAATCGGATTGGCCAGCTTTTTCACCGTTTTATAGCCATTGGTATCGAAATGATAGAATCCAAGACCGATACGATGGGCATAATTCACTTGGTCGTCGAACACACTTTGTTTATTTAAACCAAACTGATTCCCCTGATGGTAAGCATGAAGACTTTCTCGTAAATACATGATTTCTCCCACCACGGGTTGTCCATTCTCCGTAACCAGCTCTGCACGCTCAAAGCCTTTAATCGACCTTAAATTCTGTAAGAATTCAGGGCTACCTATTTCCTTCCTACAGATTTCTCTGGCTTCTTCTGGATCAAGCCCATTGCTCTTCGGATAGAACCCGTTATCTGCCACCTGATCTCGCCAAGCTTTACGTGCATCTACGTTATAAATCAATAATAAATTCATCCACAATTCGTTGTTTTGTTTACTGTCTGAGGCTCCGTTATAGGGCTTGATATAAAATTGGGTGCTTGTCTGATTGAAGCTAGCAATAGGATCTTGGTTTCCTTCATCATGCCCGCCCCACACTTGTAATAATCCTTTACTATTCACATAAGGATGGGCAACTCGAATGGTTTCTTTGTTGATATTCTTCACTTTAAACATCAGGGTGGCGTTCATCTGTGTTTGATCCCCATCCTGGTCTTCACGTCCTACGGTACCATGAAAGCCTGCCAGCCGAATGAATCGTCCTGTTTCTGAGGCATCTATAAAAATAGGAGCATACAATCGATCCTTCGGACCCGAACCATATACGAGTCGGTTTTTCTCACCCTTCACTAATGGTTGACTGACAACATATTGAACAACAGAATCCAATGTACTAACCTCGGTAATATCTGCTGACATCTGAACGGTAATATTGCGATGCTGCTGGATCAGCTTGGTCATATAGTCTGCCAATGCATCGGGTGGAAACGAACGAGGAAATTCTTTTTGTAGAACAAAATTCGTCCCGCCCTGTGGATAAGAATAGTCTGCAGGCAATCCCACTGGAAGCTTAGAGGAATGATAGGTCACCTGATCGAAGATGTTTTGATCTCCGGCAGTTAAGATACTGCCTAATTTCGACTCAGGTACAATCATGAGAATCTTGGCGTGATCGTGGCTTGTCTCAGAGGCCTTCAAGGCTGCTGCCACAGCTTGTGGACCCCCACCGTAAATAACAATATCGTATTTTTTCCCTGTATAAGGGGAGCTTTTCACGAAGGTTGAGGATAGAAGAAGTAAAATTCCTAGAATCATAATAAAAATCATCATTCGATTAGATAAACGCATGGTTTTAAGCACACCGTCCATTTTCATAATTAAGACACATTAACTATACCAAGATATCGTCAATCTATCCACTTATCTCCAATGAAATGGCTATAATATAACATAATATTGTTTAACGGGAGGAAGCTATGAGCAGAGGCTTGGAAGAAAAACGGATGATCGTGACTGCATCAAGAAAAACAGAAGAAATGGTCACATTAGTCGAGAAGCAAGGTGGAGCTTGTCTGGTCCGACCGATGCAGGGAACGGTGTTTTTGGCGGAGAAGGAAATGGAGTTGCAGATCCAAAGATTGGTGGAGGTGGGTGCGGATTGGTTCATCTTCACGACCGGGATGGGGCTGGATACCCTCTTACAAATAGCCGAGAAAATAGAATTGAAGGAACGTTTCCTCGATCGCTTGAGAGAAGCTAAGGTAGCTTATAGAGGATACAAAACGTATGCTGCTCTTAAGAGTCTAGGGATTACCCCTGTTATAGCAGACAATGATGGAACAACTCGTGGACTCGTCCAAGCATTGGAAGCCTATCCGTTTGGGCAACAACGGGTGGTGGTCCAATTACATGGAGATGCAGCGTCCCAATTAACGGAATTTTTACAGAGGAGTGGGGCAGAGGTAATCGAATTATTGCCTTATCGACATACTGCTCCGGATCAAGAGATTGCTGAGAAATTACTTCAAGAAATTACTCATGGTTTAGTTGATGCAGTGTGCTTTACCACGGCTCTGCAGGTACAGAATCTCTTCTCCTATGCGAGGGAGAAGAATAAGCAGCAAGAACTCGTTCAAGCCTTTGTGGAGCAGGTTCTAGCTGTTGCAGTAGGGAAGATTACAGCTGAAGCGTTAGAGGCAGAAGGGATAGGGAGAATCCTCGTGCCCGAACATGAACGGATGGGGGCCATGATTATTGCCCTATCACAATATATGGAAAAATAGTGTAGTTTCCTTTCTGTAATATTTTCCTCCTTTTCGCATAAATTTTAGGGAATGGAATCGAAAAAGGGGGTAGTTTCA
>DATFAS010000246.1:0-5391 GCA_035254305.1 Bacillota bacterium | reverse complement strand
TACTCCCAGAGGCACCATAGCATCCAGTTAAAAACGGACCAAAACAGTCCGTTTTTTTTGTTGGCATTCAATTCAAATCTTTGTACGACCATTGGAGGAAAAAACAGAAAGGTTTTGGTTGGAATGAGTAGTTACCTTGTTGTTAAAGCGAGTCCTTTTGAATAACAATAAAAATCCGATCATAAAACATACCAATAACCCAAAACTCGTCATTCCAGTGGAATGATTACTTTCCGAAGGTACGCCTTTTAAAGCATCTAAAGAGGTGGGGCCAACATTTAAATCCGTGTTAGATCCAACTCCCTCCATGCTTCCCTTATCGGTATATTGCCAGATCAGCCAGCGATTCCAACCAGCTATATCTGGTGGAGTATTGTCTTTATAGTAGGAAATCCATAAGGGGACATCCGAAAATTGATTTTTAAGATTTCCATTTTCCTGTAAAAACCAAATTCCTGTATAAAGAATAACCTCTTTATGAGTAATTTTTTTGGTTGTATCCAGAAAAATTCTCGTCCATTGAGCAAGTTCGGAAGCAGTCAACCCACTGTTAAATTCTAAATCTAGCACAGGCATGATATCTCCATAATCGCCCACTTCATTGTATAACGTACTTGCAAAAAAGGATGCTTGCGAAACGGCTTCACTTGGATTGAATGGTGAAGTAGGTCTGGCGGTATGGAATGCCCCAATGAGAATATTATTATCTCTAGCCTGCTCAACATTTCTTTTAAGATATTGATCAATAATCGTGTTTCCTTCTGTTGCTTTAGTATAAGCGAAGTCAACTCCAGATGACTTTACCTTTTCCCAATCGACTTCACCTTCGTAATGACTAACATCAATCCCTTTACTATTAGCACTAGATTTTTCTTGCATAGCGAATGCTAAGTTGGAAAAGGGGATTAAACAGACAAATAACATGATAAAAATGAATTTCATTCTTTTTCTTTACTCCCGTCACAACAATGTTAATACAATAACACGTAAAAAATTCGACAATTACCTTTAAATTCCTGCCAACTGATCGAATTAGCGTCACTGATTGCGTTCATTGATTGGAATCGGAGAGTAATGGATCTTGAATCAACGACCTTCAAAGCTGTGGCTAGTATAAATTGATGTACTTATATAGTAGACCCTGTTTACTATATAATTATCGATATCAGGGCAACTTAAAAAAGATGGCTCCAAGGATAGGAATCATCTTCTAGATTGTCTTCGTGACAAAAATTTTAAAAAGATCCTTTTTATGTATCTTCATTCTCTATATTAATTGAATCCTCATATATTTTCTGCTGTAATTTCTGTAATTCATCCTCGGTTGAAAATCCTTTATCTATGAACATTTGATTAAGTGCCATTATTGCAATATATGCATAGTCCAATCTTTCCTCAAACTCAGCGATTCTCGATTCTAAAGAATCCATTTCACGTTCCATTAATCAAGCCCCTTTTCATACTCCACTATCGTTCTCCATTGAATACTCAGTTGATAATTAGTCGAAGTTTAGTAGCTATTTTAACCGAACAGCTGTACCAGTGGCTATGACCATCATCATTCCTTCACGTAGAGTTTCAAAATCAAGATCAACGCCAATCACCGCATTAGCCCCTACCCGTTTTGCTTTCTCTTCTAGCTCACGCAGGGCTGTTTCTCGACCATCTGCTAGCTTATTTTCATAGGATCCACTCCGACCGCCAATGATATCAGTTATGCTTGCCAAAAAGTCCCTAACTACGTTAGCTCCCAAAATAACCTCTGTGGAAATGATCGTTATGTACTCTTCTATCTCCCGGTTTTGTACGATATTAGTTGTAGTCATTAGCATGCCTTTTCCCCCTTTTTCAATTACCTTTTTATAAACCGTACAATTTCTTAATTCCTTGACCGAACAATTACGTTTTAGGCACACCTACTTCGGATTTTATCTCAATCAAGTAAAGGGAATTCCCTTCAGGATCACTGAAGTATGCGAGTTTAGCTGCTTTTTCTTCTGTGATATGTTGAAATTCTACATCACGGGATTTCAGTATTTGGATTGCTGACTCTAATTCTTGTACTTCAAATCCAATAGAAATAGTACCTGATTTTCTAGATTGAGAATGATGTTCACCAACTAGATGTATTAGCCCGATGGTTAATCCCGGTGCTTCAATTTGTGCAAAATGCCCCTCAACTTGGTGCTGCAACTTTAATCCGAGGGTCTCGACGTAAAATTATACTGCTTTTTTAAAGTCATCTACCATGACAGTCACATTGCCACTCTTGAACATTTATATTCCCTCCATTATGCTTTATTGCCTGTTACCAAATCAAAAAAAACTTGGCTCCTCTGCTATTGATTCCAGTTACTTTAATAACAGAGTTTGATCCTCCTCTATACCGTCAAGAATAGTTGTAGAGGTGATCATTATGAAATTACTTTTATTCTTAGGTAGTATTACTGCCCCTTTTCTTATGATTTTTTTCGAGAAAAAATTCAAACTACGTCTTGTCTTTAATGTGGTAGCAATCTTTTCTGCACTTGTTTTTGGTAATATTTCATCTCTAGCCATTTACGACATCATTAAAGACAAAACAGTATTCATGACCAATATTCATGCTATATTCCTGAATCCATTTTTCTTATTAACAGGAGCATATCTGGGTGTATATTTCATATATAGAATAATGTTATTGCTGTTAGATGAATTATGAAGATAATGTCACCCATCGTGTCATTAGGGAGAAATTTTGATTTTCGAAATAACCATATCTCCCATATTGAAACCTCTCTAAACATGGAAGGTAATCAAAATCGATACGACTATAATCCATTGTTTCTCCGATGGACAGTTATTATCCAAGAAATATTATAAAATTCACGGATCAAAAGTGTAAAACAGACCAAAAATAGCCCTACCCTTTTCAACAGGGTAAGGCTATTTTCCAGTCTATTATTTCTTATGACGACCTGCTAATTCTTTTAGAACATCATCAAGTGGCAGTTGCTGCTCTCTTAATAATACAAGTAGGTGGTAAAGCAAATCACTAGTTTCCCAGCGGAGCTCTTCATGGCTGCGATTTTTTGCTGCTATGATAACCTCTCCAGCTTCTTCTCCAACCTTCTTAAGGATCTTATCCACACCCTTTTCGAATAAATAGGTAGTATAAGCTCCCTCTGGTCGTTCCGCCTCTCGTGCGGCAATAATTCTCTCCAGCTCCTCAAGTATCGCAAATCGATTAGACTCCGAACCACTTGCCTCCCCATGGACGGTTGTGAAACAAGTATACGTGTTGTTATGACATGCTGGACCTGCAGGAATCACCTTAATTAGCAGCGTATCTCCGTCACAATCATAAGCAAGGCTAACGACCTTCTGCTTATTTCCTGAGGTTGCTCCCTTATTCCACAGTTCACCTCGAGAACGGCTCCAGAACCAAGTTTCACCCGATTCTAAAGTTTTCTCTAGAGACTCCCGATTCATATAAGCCATCATCAGTACTTCTTTACTTTGGGAATCTTGAATAATAGCAGGGATTAAACCCTGTTGATCAAATTTTAACTGTTCCCATTCTATGCTCATCGAATTTCTACCCCCTTCTCTTTAAGGAACGACTTCACATCGGCAATCGACACTTCCTTATAATGGAAGATCGAAGCAGCAAGAGCCGCATCAGCTTTTGCATCTATAAATGCATCGAGAAAATGCTCCGCATTCCCAGCTCCTCCAGAAGCAATCACAGGAATACCTACCGCTTCTGAAATTTCACGTGTAAGGGCAAGGTCAAATCCATCCTTATGCCCATCTGTATTCATACTAGTAAGAAGGATCTCACCAGCACCTAACTCCTCTACTCGCTTCGCCCATTCCACTGCATCTAATCCCGTTGCATTACGTCCACCATGGGTGTAGACCTCCCAGCCATCTCCCTCAGCCGAACGCTTCGCATCAATCGCCACCACAATGCACTGTGTCCCGAACACTTCTGCTCCTTCGCGGACAAGCTCTGGCCGCAAGACAGCCGATGTATTCATCGAAACTTTATCTGCACCGGCACGAAGAACTCGACGCATATCTTCTACACTATTGATTCCACCACCAACGGTGAAAGGGATCGTCACCTTAGCCGCTGTCTCACGAATCACTTCCACCATAGTTTGTCTACCTTCATGAGAAGCGGATATATCAAGAAATACTAGCTCGTCCGCCCCTTCACGACTATAGAGCTCAGCAAGCTCGACTGGATCGCCAGCATCACGAAGATTGACGAAGCTGACTCCTTTTACCACACGTCCATCCTTCACATCCAGGCAAGGTATAATGCGCTTAGCTAGCATCTACTTCACCTCAACTTCCTTCACCGCATCCGCAAGATGAATACGATCGGTGTACAAGGCTTTCCCGACGATGGCACCACAGACTCCATCTTCAGCATACTGCGATAAGGTTCGTAAATCATCCATCACACTTACGCCACCAGACGCAATGACATCCACCTTAGCAGCTCTTGCCAATCCAACAATCTCATCCACATTCGGGCCTGTCAGTGTTCCATCTCTAGCAATATCCGTATAGATGAAGGTTTGTGCACCGAGCTTAGCCAATTCCTGGGCAAGTGTCTCCGCTTTTACCTCAGACGTTTCCAACCAACCATGTGTAGCTACGTAACCACCACGGGCATCGATGCCGATTGCAACCTTCGATCCTCCGTAGGTTTTCAAGGCTTGCTCCACAAAAGGCTTATCCTGAATCGCTGCTGTTCCAAGAATCACACGGGATACTCCACCTTCCAAGTACCTTTTCACATGATCCATATTTCGAATACCGCCGCCTACTTGGACTGGAATCGAAAGCGACTTAGCAATCTCTAGAATCACCGAATCGTTCACAGGCTGTCCCGCCTTCGCCCCATCTAAGTCAACAAGATGAACCCAGGATGCTCCTTCTTTTTCCCAGCGTTTCGCCATCTCAACGGGTGAATCTCCATAAACCGTTTCCTGATTATAATCTCCCTGCAGCAAACGAACGCATTTGCCGCCACGAATATCTATTGCCGGATAGATTTTGAATTCAGCCATTTGTAACTCCCTCTCCTACCATGTGGACAAAATTGCTTAATAGCTTCATCCCAACATCCCCGCTTTTTTCTGGGTGAAACTGTGTCGCATATACATTTCCTCTGCCAACAATGGCTGGCACTTCCTGATAATAATCGGTTGTAGCTAATAAGACCGATCGATCGGTTGTCTCTGGTCTAAGCAAATAAGAATGGACGAAGTAGGCATATCCTTCCTCAACTCCATCTAATAATGGACTATCCTGAAGGAATTTCAAACGATTCCAACCCATGTGTGGAATCTTGTAATTCCCCTCGAATCGACGAATTGTCCCGGGAAATAAACC
>DATFAS010000245.1:0-7919 GCA_035254305.1 Bacillota bacterium | reverse complement strand
GAGAAAGAGTTTCCTTCTTTTATAAATTTTTGAAATCTCCGAAACGGGTCGGGAGTATTACCCCTAGTTCTACGTTTCTCGCTAATGCTATGTTAAGACATGTAGATTGGCGTAATACGAATTCGATCGTGGAATTAGGAGCAGGTACCGGTGTTTTTACTCGACATATTAATCGGAAAAAGAAAGATTCTTGTGTTGGTATTATTTATGAACAAGATGTGGAAATGCAGCGTAGGCTTAAAGTGAGTTATCCTCACTTTAATTTCTGTACCACTGCTGAGACAATCCAAAGAGATTTGGAAAATTTAAATATAAATGGAGTAGATTGTGTTATTTCGGGGCTACCCTTTGCGAATTTTGACCAATCCTTAAGGAATCGGATCATGGATGGGGTGGTTCGTTCATTAAAACCTGGTGGGTCATTTATTGCATTTCAGTATTCGAAGCAGATGATGGATCAATTAGAAGATATTTTTACATATGTAGATTTATCCTTTGTTCCGTTTAACTTCCCACCAGCATTTGTTTATCATTGTAAGAAATAAGGGGGTTATTAGGTACAACGAAGCTGCCGCCAATTATGGCGCCAGCTCCTTTATTTCCTTTTTTATTCTTCCTCTAAAATCCTCATACTTTCTATATGCCTTCGGCAAACATCATTTCCTAACTTATACAATTTTGAATAAACTTCTTTTAACGCCTGATCGTATTCAAAATTTGGTTTATCCTCATGGTAAGGAAGGAAGGGAATATGAGAACGAAAGTACGAATCACCCTCTTTTTCATGTACTTTTTCAAATAACTTTTGAAGTTCACTGATTTCATGATCATTCGCTTCAATTATATAATCATAGGTGTCAATCGTTGGATCCGTATGAATTCCACCAGAAGATAAAGAAATATAATACGTTTGTTTACTCATTTTTTCACCCCATTGTGATTAAAAAGGTACTCTATGGTAAATTTTGAACACCCAAACCAAACCGAAAAAAATGGCAGCAAATAAGAGATAGGCCCAATACACGGGATTTAAAAAAATAGGATTTCTTTTCACATTTGGACTGATGCCATGATCCACTGTTTTCTGTTTAGCGTTATAGCGGAAAGAAACAAAAATTCCACTGAGGATTACTATGGTAATCAACACGTAAAGGAAGGTATATAGCGTTTGCATTCAGCTCTCTCCTCATGATGTTCTTGCTCTTATCGTTTGGAATGAATACGAAAAACATACAAAGTCCTAATCATTTTTTCTAACGAAGTGGGTTTATACTAAAGAGAAAATAAAATAGTTGAAAATTAATTGTAATTATTATAAACTAACATCAATTATTAATTGGTGTTGGTTGTAAAGGGGTGGGCATATGTCTAGAGTAATTATATATAGTAGTACGGGCTGTCCGTATTGTGAAAAGATAAAGACTGAACTTAAATCTTGGGGATTAGAATATGAAGAACGAAATGTAACAGAAAACCCTCAGTATTTCGAGGATCTTCATGAAAAAGGAATTTTCTCTGTTCCAGTCACCTTTATTGATGGAGAGTCGTTCATTGGGTATCGTCCTAATAAAATGAAGGATTATTTAAAAATTACGGATCAACCAAAGCAAAACGCAGTAGAGCAAGTGAATGAAACTAACATCTTCTCCAAGGTAGTTGAGCCGATTTTAAGTGAGGTTTACGATCTTGTGGTCATAGGTGGGGGGCCCGCAGGTTCTTCGGCAGCGATCTATGCCTCACGTGGGCGCTTAAACACTTTAGTGATCGATAAGGCTCCGACTGCGGGAACCCTTGCGATTACACATAAAATTGCGAACTACCCAGGGGTTAGAGGGGAAGTGACAGGACTTGAGTTGCTACAAATCATGCAAGCACAAGCTAAGGAATTTGGAACTACTTTCGTGAGAACGAATGTGCTGAGTGTAGATTTCACAGATGATGAAATAAAGAAGCTTCAGGTTCCTGAAGGTACTATTAAAGCGAAGAGTGTGTTTATTGCAGTAGGGGCTAAGGCTCCTTCAAGCAAGATTAAAGGAGAAGAGGAGTTCACTGGGCGAGGGGTTAGCTATTGCTCAACCTGTGATGCAGCCTTCTTCCAAGATCGTGTTGTAGCAGTAGTAGGAGATACGGAAGAAGCGGTGCACGAAGCCGAGGCGTTAGCGAAATTCTGTAAAGAGGTAAAGGTGCTTGTACCAGGAAATAGTTTTCGTGGTGAAGTAGATGATTCAGAGCTACAGAGGAAAAGTAATATTTCGGTGTATTGGAAACATCGACTTAAAGAAATTGTAGGGACAAACAAGGTAGAGCAAATCGGTGTCCAGGATACAGATAAGAATGAGCACCATTGGAAGGTGGACGGTGTATTTCTATATCTAGCGGGTATGAAGCCGGGGACAGATTTTCTACAAAATGCAGTGAAACGTGATGAGGAAGGCTATATTGTGGTTGATGAGAATCTACGAACAAGTGTAGATGGAGTATTTGCGGGGGGAGATGCACGCCGTACGCCAATCAAGCAGGCTGTATTATCTGCTGCAGATGGGGCGATTGCTGCTCTTGGAGCAGACCAACATGTAAATAAAAGAGCTAAAATGCGTCCGCAATATAGTTAGAACCTTTAGGAGAAGTTAGCTATAGGGCTAGCTTCTTTTTCATTGATGTAAGAATATGTGTAAAAAGTTAGGAATTTAACAAGTTCCTACTCATTCCAATAGGAAACTGTGGCAAAATAGAAGCAAAAAGAATGGCTAAGATAGAGGTTAGATATGAATAAACAGTTAATTGCTGTAGTCGATGATGATGACAACATTCGTCAGTTGGTAGAAGCCTATTTGCAAAAGGAAGGCTTTCAAACGGCGGGCCTTGGTTCTGCTGAAGATGCATGGGTTTTCTGGAAAAATACTCCGCCTGATCTTTGGGTTTTAGATATTATGCTACCAGGAATGAATGGCTACGAGTTTTGCCGCAAAATTCGTGCTGAGGCAGAGGTTCCCATTATTATTATTTCTGCTCGTGATGAAGAAGTAGATAAGATCTTAGGGCTTGAGTTAGGTAGTGATGACTATTTAACGAAACCATTTAGCCCGAGGGAATTAGTAGCTAGAGTGAAAAGAATACTGAATCGCTGGACCACTTATCAGAAGGGAATAGGCAAAGATCATGATCACCAAATCCATTTAGGGCAGCTTCTTCTGATCACGGAGGAACGAAGGGTTTGCTGGGAGGATCAAGAGGTTGAAGTAACAGCTAAAGAATTCGTGATGTTACACACGCTGGCCACCAGTCCTAATCGTGCATTTGCAAGAGAAGAGCTACTTTCATTGGTTTGGGGATCGGATTATTTTGGGAGTGATCGTGCTGTGGACGATTTAATCAAACGACTTCGAAAAAAGATGGTGGGGCTTCCGATAGAAACGGTTTGGGGATACGGTTATAGGCTTCGAAAAGAGGAAGAGGAGAATGTATGAAGCTTCTTCATCAGTTGAATTTGGCCTTTGGATTTCTTCTCATCGTGGTCCTGGGCACTTCAGCCCTATTGATCTATTCGATCCTCCTACAATTACTTATTTCGGATCAAAGGACTGAACTTAAGGATAAAGGGTTGGAGTGGTTGACCCGTATCGAAGAGAAGGGCGGAAGTTTCACACAACAAGATATTGACCAATTACTTAAGATACCAACTAGAGGGGGCAAGCTTGAGGTGATGCTCCTGGAAAAAAATAAGGTTCAATACACGACACTCCCTTCAAACACGTTGGATAAATGGCTTGAGAAAATAAAGGAAAGCAGGAAGAAAAAATCAAAGCCTATTTTTGAAGAGGATAGGGATCAGTATATTGTGGAATATGTCACACTAGACCGTGGAGAGAACAATAAAAAACTCCTTGTATTAGCCACTCCCCTACGTGGGATCAAAATTGTTCGTTATATGCTAGCAAAACAAATGTTTATCATTCTTTCTTTAGGAGGAGTGGTTGCACTTTTGCTTAGCTATGTAATGACGCAAATGCTTGTTAAACCATTAACGAAGGTAAGGCAGGAATTACTTAAGATTAAAGATCGACGATATGATGATGTAGAATGGGTTTCGGCAAGTGGAGAGATCGGTGAAGTTGCACAAAGTGTACACCAGTTAGCCATGGAGCTTGATCGTTATAACCGTACACAAAAGCAATTTTTTCAAAATGGGTCACATGAATTAAAGACTCCTCTTATGTCGATACAAGGTTATGCGGAAGGGATACGAGATGGTATTTTTACAGGAGATGCTGCTACGCGAGGATTGAATGTGATTATTTCAGAGAGTGAAAGATTAAAAAAAATTGTAACGGAGATGACTCTATTAGCAAAGCTAGAAAGTGAAGAGGGAATATATCATATTGAACCCATTGATATTCATGGATTACTTGATCAATTGCTTGAAAGATTAAGTCCGATATGGTCAAAACAAAATATTCAATTTACCATTGATAATCAATTAGAAGTTTCCAGGATAACTGAATTCTTGGGAGATAAAGAGAAGGTCATGCAAGCCTTCATCAACATTGTTAGTAATGCGATCCGTTATGCGAGAAGAGAAATCAAAATTACAGTTCGAGTAGAGGAACAATGGGCTGTATTTGATGTGTTGGATGATGGAGAGGGCATTCCAGAAGAATTGCTTCCCCATCTTTTTCAACGATTTGTAAAGGGAAAGGATGGTGGGACAGGATTAGGTCTCGCCATATCAAGGGCGATTATCGAACGTTGTCACGGAAAGATCAAAGTGCAAAATAGCCCATCTGGAGGCGCAGTGTTCTCTCTGTATTTTCCTTTTAAGAATAACTAATTTTAACCTATCGAATAGAATTTAAAATCTTTGCAACATTTTGTGACAAAATGCGCAGAACTCTCGTGATATACTAGATCTATCCATAGATTCATATAAAAACTTGTAGGTTGAAGGGGGACCCTACTTTGTTCAGAACAGAATTTTTAAGTACCGTCTGGAATATGGGAAGAGTCGAAGCCGAGGACCTAGCAATCTTATTAAATACGACGAAAGACTTAGTTTTATCGGAAGCGCAGCATTGTGCAGAACAGGGATGGATACGTGTCTTAGATTCAGTGATTCTAGCGGTACCAACAACTGAAGTATTTCAGTCATAAAGGGATCTAATTGATAAGAGCTAAAGGCGTATGCCCGTTATTTTCGGTTGCAACGCCTTTTTAATTTCTTTAGCAGCACCAATTTGTTTGTTAATTGGAAAGCTGGTAAGATGGGTATAAAATGAAAAAAAGGGTGATCTGAATGCTAAAAGCACTCATCGCATTGCTGATTATCATCCCGATCCTTGAGATTTGGGGATTACTAACAGCAGGGAAGGCAATCGGATGGTTACCTACACTCATTATTTGTATTTTTACTGGTGTGCTTGGAGCATGGCTTGCCAAGAGGCAGGGATTAAGAGTTTTCTATGAGGCATCGGAGCAGATGAGAAGAGGTCAGCTACCGGGTGAGGCCATTTTAGATGGAATTATTATTTTTACTGGTGGGCTGGTTCTTCTAACACCCGGTTTTTTTACTGATCTACTTGGATTTATTTTATTAGTGCCCTTTACGCGCAAGTTTGTAAAATTATTTGTGAAATACTGGATCCTTAGGAACCTACAAAAGGGCCGTTTTGTCGTGATGGGCTGGGACCGTCGGCAACGTTAATTTCTGAGGGGTAAATTCATGGGAGGAGAACAGGTGTTGGAATTTAAACTCGATAGAATAGAAGATAAAATAGAATTTTTTGAATCGGATAATTTAAGGAAACTAGAGAAGTCCATTGATGAACAAATTGAAAACAATAAGGTTCTTTTGCTATCCGTTCATGCTGTGAATCATCAAGTTTTGATTGACCCTATAAGTGGTAGACGAGTCTATTCAGCAGTCGTCCATTTTAAAGCGAAGAAATGATGAGGTTTCTATGGAACAGAATAATATTCTTAAAGTGACTGATTTAAGTGGTGGTTACAGTGTTCGCCATCCTGTATTGCATCAATTATCTTTTTCGGTGAGAAGAGGAGAAATGGTTGGCTTAATTGGGCTCAATGGTGCTGGGAAGAGTACGACCATTAAGCATATTCTAGGTTTACTCCGCCCTATCGAGGGTGAAATCAAGCTCAATGGGAGGCCCCGGGAGGAGGGGGTTGGAGATTACCAAGCTAATATTTCCTATATACCCGAAACCCCTGTCTTATATGAAGAAATGAATGTATGGGAACATCTTGAGTTTACAGCTATGGTTTATCGGATCCCGAAGGATGAATTGGAGAGAAGAGGAAAACAATTACTTAAAGAATTTCAAATGGAACGCATGATTTCTTGGTTGCCTCAATCCTTTTCGAAAGGAATGAAGCAAAAGCTGATGATTATGTGTGCATTTCTCGTAAACCCAAGCTTATTTGTTGTAGACGAACCTTTTATTGGACTAGATCCAAAGGCTATTCATAGTTTACTGGAGCATCTTACCAGGTGTAAGCAGCAAGGTACCGGGATTCTTCTATCTACTCATATTCTTTCAACTGCTGAGAAGTATTGTGATCGTTTTATTCTTCTGCATGAGGGGCGAATTCTTCTACAAGGAACACTTGAAGAGCTTCGTGTGAAGGCCCGATTACCGCAAGCCTCTTTAGAAGATCTCTTCCACCAAGTAACCGAGGTGGGCCATAATGGATGATTTAAATAGATTATGGTGGGGCCGTGTTCAAGGATTTTGGAAGGATGCAGGTAAATATCTGAAAATTATCGTAACGGGATATGTTTATCTGCCTATGGTTTTTCTACTTGTTCTCGGGTGGCTTTATAAATCATTGCTTACTTGGCTTCCTACTGATTTTCCCATTGGTTGGGTGATCGCAGGGATTTTTGCTTTACTTCTTAATCATAGCCCTATACGAACTTTTTTGAAGAAAGCTGATGTCATTTTTTTACTGCCAGTAGAACCAAAGCTAACTGTCTATTTTTTACGTTCGTTTCTTTATAGCTTTTTTATTCAGACTTTGGGAATCGTCATCTTTTTGTTTTTATTGGCACCCATGTATACCATTCGCATTTCATCTAATCCATCTGATTTTTATTTTGCCATGATTGTTATGATCTTGCTTAAGGCTTGGAATCTTTCTATGTCCTGGTATGAGCATAAGTGGGAAGATCCATGGCTGCGATTAGGTCTCACAATCCTACGTTACCTACTTAATATGATTTGGGGCCTATTATTAGTTGGTCAACTTAATAGGGAGTTTATTTGGATCCCTCTCTTTCTCACCATTCTGTTGGGGTGGTTTATGATGAGATATTCTTCGAAGGGGTATCCGTGGCTGCGTTTACTTGAACTCGAAGAGCAGAACAAATCCATGTTCTATTCCTTCGCCCAATGGTTTATGGAAATTCCTGAAATGTCTCGGAAGGTGAGAAATAGAACTGTCTTATTGCCCTTAATGAGATGGATTCCCCATCACCCGCGATGGGCCTATACCTACCTTTTTATTCGTTCTATTTTTCGGTATAACGATCTATACTATGGTTATTTACGGTTAGTTTTGATAAGCTTTTTATTACTGGTTTCTATACAACAACTATACATCTCCGTTACAATTTCTGCTATTTTTCTTTTTTTAAGTACCGTCCAATTAGCAAACGGGTGGAATCATTTAAAGTATCATTTTTGGTATCGTATTTATCCTTTGCCATCAGGCTATAGACGAGTGGGATTTTCTCAGACTGTTGGCATATTGTTGATATTTCAGTTGATGGTAACTTCAGTAGCGTTCTTTTATCAATATCCCATGGGAACTGCTCTTGGATTAGTGGTAGTTTCGATTATTTTGTCGTTACTTTTCATTAACTTCTTGTTGCCAAGGATCATCAAAGATCTGAACTAAGATTAATT
>DATFAS010000244.1:0-5251 GCA_035254305.1 Bacillota bacterium | reverse complement strand
AGTGGTATATCGAGAATCATTAGGTATGTTTATTTCAATCAAAATGCAAAAGGGATGCGAATCTATCTTTTCAACGATTTGCATCCCTTTCTATTTACTGATGCGTTATAATTTTATCAATTAACCCGTATTTTTCGGCTTCGCTTGCACTCATAAAAAAGTCACGATCTGTATCTTGTTCGATTTTTTCCAACGGCTGTCCTGTTTGTTTAGAGAGGATTTGATTTAAACGGCTTCTCATCCGTAAGATGCGTTTGGCACTGATTTCGATATCCGAAGCCTGACCTCTTACACCTCCTAGTGGTTGGTGAATCATGATCTCACTATTCGGTAAAGATAGTCGTTTTCCCTTCTCCCCACTGGAAAGCAGAAAAGCTCCCATAGATGCTGCCATTCCTATACAAAGAGTGCTTACATTTGGTTTTACATGTTGCATGGTATCGTAGATCGCCATACCTGCTGTTATTGACCCACCGGGAGAATTGATATAGAGGTTAATGTCTTTAATGGGATCATCTGATTCTAAGAACAAAAGCTGTGCAACCACACTATTTGCGACATCATCTGTAATTTCCCCTGATAAGAAGATAATTCGATCTTGCAACAATCGTGAATAGATGTCATAAGAACGTTCTCCTCGACTGGTTTGTTCAACTACATAAGGTATTAATCCCATTCGTTTTGCTCCTTCATGTTTATTGTTGGAATTTAGAAAGTAATTCTGTACTTCTTTTCCAATTCCGTCATTTCAATGCTTAATTCATAAAGTTTAGGATGAATAACAACATAATCCCTTTCTTTACCTTTAACTGTGTCGCCTTCTGATCGTTCTGCAAGTTTCCTTTTAACCAGTGAAACCACTTCTTCATCCACGACCAGTTGATCCATTGACTCCTCACTAACTATAGGTAAACAAAGTGAGGAGTCCATCACTATATCTTCTTGATTCTGTTGTTTAAAAACCACTTGGGCAAAAATTGTGCTGTCACCACATTCAATAGAGGAGGTTGTATAGATTTCGATCAATAAATCGTGTTGGAAGGTAATCTCATCAATGTAAATCCATCCTTGCTCATTTTCCTTATATCCATTTACATTCGGTAATCGTTGTACACCTTTCGGCAAATCGATATGAATGCAAGTTTGTTCTGTGAGTTCTTCAGGTGGGATGATCTTGATCCATAAATGATTCATTCCTTCTTCATTTTCCATGTGTGATTTAGCAGATCGTATGGTAATCATTTTGATTCCCCCTGTTTTAAAATTTGTGTTACGGAATCGATAACTTTTGTTTTAAGTTCGGCAGAAATCCTTGGACCTAACGTGATAAAAACATCTTCACTTACCTTATGTGTTTCGTTTCCAATGATGTTTTCCGGGCTGTATAGGGAGATTTGTTCTCCAATTTTTTGTACTTCCTCTGTCGTAAGATTTTTAAGTTTTTCCTGAATGTCAGCTAACGATTGTCCAGTCTTAGATAGCGTAATAATGGCTCGCAAGTAGTATAAATGAGTATCGGTATAAACCCGTTTGTTCCCAACCACTTCTAAATGGGGGAGAAGCCCTATTTGTGTGTAATATCTGACCGTTCTTAAATTGATGTCCACATTTTCACTTTGAAGTATTTCGGTTAGTTGTTTCGCAGTATAGGTATTCATTTTAACACCACCTTTACAGTTGACTGTCACATATACATTTTAGTGTAACATCAGATTGGTTGTCAAATACGAAAACAGATCAGTAATCCCAAATAAAAAAAAGACCGTTTAAGGTCATCGTTCTTTAGCTAAAGGGCAGCATTCCTGTAATAAAGAAATATGAGGTTTGAACATAAAATAGCCTCTTTGTATCATAAGTCTTGTCCTAACGCTGGCCGGCAAAAAGGACTATTAACTTACATATCAGGAGGCTGCAAAATGAATTATAACCAAAATCATAAGATCGATCAAATTACTTCACAAACCTTAATTATAGGTGTAGACATTGCGAAATTTAAGCATGTTGCACGTGCACAAGACTTTAGAGGACTAGAGTTTGGAAAACCTTATACCTTTGAAAAAACGAGGTCCGGCTTCGAAGGTTTTCTAGCTTGGATTCAACAAATAACTGAAGAACATGTTATGGAGAAGACCGTCATTGGAGTTGAACCTACAGGAAATTATTGGATGAATCTCGTTCATTTTCTTAGAGAACAAGCGATTAAACTTAGAGAAGTACACGCTCATTAAAGAAAGATTTGAAGAGCTAGATTCAAAGATTGATAGCTTACTTGAACAATCCCCGGCGTAGATCAAATGCTGGCCATTAAAGGGATTGGTAGAGACACGATTGCAGGCTTTTTCGCCGAGGTTGGTGATTTAACGTATTATTCTCATCCAAAACAGATTATAAAGCTGGCAGGATTAAGCCTAAAAGAAAATACATCGGGTAAGCACAAAGGACAAACCAAGATTACGAAGAGAGGCAGGAAGAAGCTTAGAGCTCTCCTCTTCCGTGTAGTTATGCCCTTAGTCGCTAAAAATTCTGCTTTCAAGGCGTTACATCAGTATTTTACAAAACGTTCAAATAACCCATTGAAGAAGATGCAATCACTCATAGCTATCTGTAACAAATTAATTCGAGTGTTGTTTACCATTGGCAAGAAACAATGTGAGTTTAGTGAAGAAAGAATGTTGAGCGATATTCCTCATATGGAATAACCTCTATGACGGTTGCAGCATAGATTTTCTCTGAAATTTTCTGGTTAAGTTGGTTTGAAGTTTAGTAGACATCTGAAGCGCGGATTAGTCAGTAAAGGAGTTAAAATACGGGCTAGGACCCTGTCGGGCAGCATGACTGACATCCACCTCATGGAAAGGTTGAACGAAGGAATTTGGGAGCGTAGACTCTGTGAGATATGGGAGGGTAGACCCCCATGAGACATGTGGAGATCTACTGGTGCGACCATACATTAACTTAACATCCGTTTTATGAAAGTGGATGATGAGGTAGCATGGATCTTTTTCGCTCCTTGCCCCCAAAAAAATACATTAGTACAACTATCTTCCGTTCAATCATGTATCTAATAAACTCAACCCACATGAAAAACGAAGAAAACAAGATAAAAACCGAGATCTGCATTTGTTTATAGAGGGAGTTTAACACAATAATGATACCTGGTTATCTTTAGAAGCCATTACCAATATACAAAAAGGCTCCCACAGTCTAACCACTTTTTTCAAAGTGTCCATTCTATGGGGAACAGTTTATTTAGCTTCTTTTTTTATTATGCAACAGGTCCCTCTATTTCTGCTTTCAATTGTTCAAACCACTCTAAGTTAATTAAGTGATGGGAACGGGAATTTTCGTTCATGCGGCGGTAGTAATCGATTGTGCCGGGAAGTTCTTGTGTGTTGGACAGGTATTCATCAAGGAGGGCGATTCGGGTTTTAGTCTGGTCGATTTGCGATTGGATCAGTTCCAGCAATTTGTTTTTGTCGTATTCATTGGCAAAGAGCAGCGCCCCATAAAATTGCAGGTTCACATATTCCGATTTGGTACCGTATTTGACCATTAATTTTTCGAATTCAGCCATTCCCGATCCAGTGATTTTAAAGTTCCGAATCTCACGTTCAATGGTTGAAGGTTTCTGCTGAATCTGTTCAATCCAACCTTTTTCTTCAAGTTGTTGCAGATTGTAATAAAACGAGCCTTTCGTGAAGTTTACAATGTATTTGTAATGGCGTTTTTCCATTAAAGCCAGTAGTTCGTATCCGTGAGCGCCAGGGTTTTGGATGAGCAAGCCAAGGATGAGTAAGGGGATCAAGGCTGCATCACCTTTACCATCTGCGCTTCGAATTCCGCGTACGTGATTTTACCCGAAGCCAAATCCATGCTATGAAGGTAAATCCGTTCTGTTTTCGAATAGTCACACTCCACTTTCAGCGACTGCTCCTCCCCCGGGATGGGTTCCAGAACATGACACTTTTTCGAAAAAGCCTCGAAATAGCGGTAGCCGAATTTGCGTTGCGAAACCGCGTCTAAATGAATGCCATCAGGATTCGCGGTCAAATCTGCCGCTGTTACAAAATAACAATTTTGCTGTTCGTTAGCGAAGTGCTGCAATTGTTCATTGACCTGTCGATACTCTGTCGCGTGCTGTCCAAAACCGGTCTTCCCAAGGAAATCACCAAGTCCGCCAATGATCAATGGCACCTCATCAAGATTCAATTCGTTTCTTAGGGTCTCGATGATAAGGGTTAATTTCTTGTAATAAGTTTCATGTAGCGAACGATGACTGTCACTCTCACCCTGGTGCCAAAGGATTCCGCAGATTTGACTGGACCGCAGGGCGAAGCGGGCTTCGGACAAAGCATGCTGAAAAAGGATGCCTTCCGGATGCCAGTCATTCAAGGAACTGCCACCGTCCGCACAAGGAATCAAACCAATTTCTTCGTCGGGATTGGCTTTCGACCAGGCATCGGCAAAAGACGCCGCCAGGCTTACACCGGAAACCGGACGGTCGTAATTAATTGGCTCTGTCATCATCTGCCACTGTCCATTGCGCAGCATTTTTATTTTTTCATGATAGATAGGATCGACTTCATGCAAAAATCCACGTCCCGCCATATTCGACTGCCCCAACATTAAGAATGACTTTATCATTTAGTCTTCACTCCTTTACATCACTACTATAGTCTAATTAGACCAAAAATATTATATAGTCTAATTAGACTATAGTCAAATGAAATTATATTAAGAGGGCTTAATACCTCATCTAACACCATTCTCACCCATCGAACCATTCGACAAGGTCATTTACACTACGAGAATCTTTACTTAAGGAGCCAATCTAAACACAGCTCCTATTCTAGTTGCTTATACTGATAGGTGAATGAAGCAAGCCGAAATTGGAAGCTTTTTCAAGTAAATTCGTCTTAGAGTATGAGGTGGTATAGATAAATGAAAAATTCCTTATGAAAATAGTTTCAGTTATTATCGCTATCGTAGGAGCATGGATTCTAATGAAAAGCACAATATGGGGACTTAATTCTGCCAGTGAATATTTACGAAGTGCTGGTGGCAGTATGGATACTTCACAGTTTGGTATTTTACAAGAATCGTTCATGGCTTCATATCGATTATTAGGTACAGTATTATTAGGTCTTGGGGGATTTTAGCTAACTCCTTTTTTCGTTCCGGAATCTTTTTAGCGAAATCCTCTTCTGAATAGCCATCATTAAGTAAATCTCTTTTAATCAGATCCTCTAGA
>DATFAS010000243.1:0-7165 GCA_035254305.1 Bacillota bacterium | reverse complement strand
TTTAATTTCTATTATCCGGAGAATCTCGAATTGCTAGAATCCTACGGTGCGGAATTGGTCTTTTTCTCTCCGTTGGCAGGAGAGCCACTTCCAGACGGTGTGGATGGGCTGTATATTGGTGGAGGATTTCCCGAGGAATTTGCGGGTGAATTAGCTAGGAATGTGGCAGTTAAGGAGTCGATTAGTCGAGCCATCCGTGCGGGTCTGCCAACCCTAGTTGAATGTGGAGGATACATGTATCTGACGGAGGAGATCGTGACGACAGAGGGAGAGGCATTTCCTATGGTCGGTGTGGTGCCAGGAAAGGTGACTATGCAGAAAAGGCTTGCCGCACTTGGCTATCGAGAGGTCCGTGGAACGAATGGAAACTTCTTGTTTAGTGAATCCGATGTGGCGAAGGGTCATGAATTCCACTATTCTACCTACACTCATGAATCCTCGGTGGATACGGCCTATGTGGCAAAAGGCCTGCGAGGGACGAAGGAAGAAGGCTTCGTTCAGGGGAATCTCGTAGCTGGATATACCCATCTTCATTTTGGGTCGAATCCACAATTGGTTCGTCGCTGGATCGATAAATGTATGGAGGTCAAACATGGCAAAAGCCCTTCCTCTTATGATTCAAGGAACTAGTTCGGATGCCGGGAAAAGTGTACTTGTTACAGCCTTTTGCCGGATATTTAAGCAGCGGGGGTATCGGACAGCTCCTTTTAAATCGCAAAATATGGCTTTGAATTCGTTTATAACCGTGGATGGATTAGAAATTGGTCGGGCTCAGGGGGTTCAGGCGGAGGCTTGCGGTATTGAAGCGACAACGAATATGAATCCAATCCTGATCAAGCCTACACGGGATCACGAGGCCCAAATCGTTGTGCATGGCAAACCGTTTCAGAATATGCTGGCAACCTCCTATCGTACCGATTTTTTCGAGAGAGGCCTACAGATTATTCATGATGCGTATGAGGATTTGGCAGGTGCTTTTGATCGAGTGGTGATTGAAGGGGCAGGTAGCCCTGCAGAAATCAATTTAAATGAACGTGAATTAGTGAATATGCGAGTGGCTCGGTTATCCAATGCTCCTGTAATATTGGTGACAGATATTGAACGAGGTGGGGCTTTTGCCAGTTTGGTCGGGACCCTGCAGCTCCTTGAACCAAGGGATCGAGAGAGAGTGATTGGAGTCGTCATTAATAAGTTTCGTGGTGATCTCTCATTGCTTCAATCGGGATTGGATTGGTTCGAGGAATACACAGGTAAGCCGGTGCTTGGCGTTATCCCATATATTCCTCATCTGTATATTGATGCCGAGGATTCATTGATTTTAGATAGTTTTGTAACTGAGCAGAAGGTGGATCAAGTGATTGATGTAGCAGTGATCCGCTATCCACGAATTTCAAATTTTACAGATGTAGACCCTTTTCTAGTTGAACCCGATTGTAGAGTACGTTATGTTAGTAAGGCAAGTGATTTAGGTCGTCCTGATCTTGTGATTCTGCCTGGAAGTAAGAATACATTGGAGGATCTGGCATTCCTCAAGACCCAGGGGTTAGAGGAACCGTTACGCATGCTCAGTCGTTCTGGGACTTGGGTAATGGGAATTTGCGGAGGCTACCAGATGCTGGGGAATCGTCTCTTAGATCCTTATCAGGTGGAATCGTCTTTGGGAGAGATGGATGGATTAGGGCTGCTTGCAGTGGACACTGTATTATTAAAGGAAAAGAAAACAACCCGTTCCGTTGGTCAATTGTGTTTCGATGGATGTCGATATGATGTCACGGGTTATGAAATTCATATGGGACAATCAAATCCAGTAGGATCGGTTGAATCATTGATTCAGCTTGAAGGTCATACGGATGGTGCTTTGGACCGAGAACGAAGAGTGATGGGGACTTATTTTCACGGAATTTTTCATAATGATGAGTTTCGCTGGTCTTTTCTTGATTTGATTCGTCGAGAGAAGGGATTGGGTCCCATGGAATCGAGAGTTTCATTCTTAGGTATGCGTGAACAAGCTTATGATACGATTGCAGAGGTTGTACGTGAACATGTCCGATTGGACTTGATTGAAGAAAAAATGAAGGCTTTCCAACAGGTTGGCATGGAGGAAAAAGTGAAATGACGAAGGGTATCGTGTATTTAGTTGGGGCAGGTCCGGGTGATCCGAAGCTAATTACGGTTAAAGGTCTAGAGTGTATTCAGAAGGCAGACGTGCTAGTTTATGATCGATTGGCTAATCCGAAATTACTGCAATACGCGAGGCCAGATGCAGAGCTTATTTACTGCGGGAAGCTTCCAAACAATCACACACTAAGGCAAGAGGTGATTAATGAGTTGCTTGCAGTGAAGGCACTGGAGGGCAAAATTGTGACCCGTCTGAAAGGGGGAGACCCTTTTGTATTTGGGCGTGGCGGAGAAGAGGCTGAGGTATTGGTGCAGCATGGAGTTGCCTTTGAAATTGTTCCAGGCGTCACATCCGGAATTGCTGCTCCAGCCTATGCCGGAATTCCTGTTACCCATCGTGAATATGCTTCTTCTTTTGCCATTGTTACGGGTCATACGGATGATTTAGAGGAATCTGAAGCGAGATGGCAGGCATTAGCTACAGGCATTGATACGATTGCCTTCTATATGGGAATGAGCAAGCTGCCTTTTATCTGTGATCAACTGATTCGTTATGGCCGTGACCCCGAGACACCCGTTGCGATCATTGCCTGGGGAACAACAGCCAAACAGCAAGTGGCAGTGGGTACACTGGGTAATATTGTGAAACATCCAGATTTAGAGAAGTTAATCCATCCGGCCATTATTTTAGTAGGTGAAGTTGTTCGTTTGCGAGAGAGGCTTGACTGGTTAACCCCAGAAGCTCTGCTTGAGATGATGTAATCATAGATTTCTTTAGCCAGTTTCTAGAGAGAGACTGGTTTTTTGCTATGTTTTAGTGGTGACCTCAATTTATGTCTTTTGAATGATTCCATTACTTCCCTGTAGGAAAAAAGGATGAATTGGCGAATGTATTAATCTAGGATTTTTTTTATGCTAACCCCCTTAAATAAATAGATTTTTACGAATGAATAGATACAGGACTATAGACACAAGAGAATGTAGGTTTAGATCTAGTCGATCTAATACATACACATTTAATTAAAAAAAGGATTGATGAAATGGATGGATAAGGGAAATGATTTGGATTTTTCCATCTTGGATTCGGTATTGAAGAAAGCGATAACAGCCGTTGAGAGTAGTAAGGAACAAATTTTTGATATTGCGGAAGAGGCACGCGATGAGAGTTATTCCATTCAACAAGAGCTTGAGAAAATTAAGCGTGAAGTAAGTGAAATCATCTTTCAAACGGATACCTTAGACAGGCAATTTCGATTGAGTCGGGCACGTTTGGTTGAGGTCAGCAGTAATTTCCGGAAATATACAGAAGAAGATGTTCGGCAGGCCTACGAAAAATCCAGTCAACTCCAGGTAGACTTGCTGATGTCACGTGAGAAGGAAATGAATCTTCGCAAGCGCCGGGATGATCTGGACCGAAGGTTGCGAAATCTTGCGAATACGATTGAAAAAGCGGAAAATATGATGACGCAAATTGGTGTGGTTTTGGGATACCTAACTGGTGATCTTGGGGAATTTTGCGTTGCGTTGGAATCTGCTCAACAACGTCAAATGTTGGGCTTACAGGTGATTCAAACCCAGGAGGAAGAACGTAAACGGGTAGCTCGTGATATTCACGATGGACCAGCACAGTCGATGGCTAATCTTATGATTCGAACAGAAATTGCCGAGAAAATGCTTGAACGGGGACTAATTGAGGATGTTAGAAAAGAATTAGTGGAGCTTAAGGAAACCGTTCGCAATACACTAGCTGATGTTCGAAAAATTATTTTTGACTTGCGGCCAATGGCTCTTGACGATTTGGGGCTGGTTCCAACGCTACGAAAATACCTAGAGGATTTTGGGAACCGTTACCAAATGGAAACCGAGCTTATCACCATGGGAAAAGAAGTTCGATTCGAGCCCATGGTTGAGGTTGTCATTTTCCGAATGGTTCAGGAAGGGTTAAATAATGCGGGCAAGCATTCTAAGGCCAAAAATATTCAAATCAAAATTGAATATTTGCCTGAACGAACCACTGTAGTAGTCCGGGATGATGGAGTTGGGTTTGAACATCAGGATAGGACAGATCGCCCCCATTTTGGTATTATGGGAATGACAGAGCGAATGAAGCTCATAGACGGAACATTGAACATTCATTCGGTGATTGGTACCGGGACACGGCTGGTGTTTACCATCCCAGTAAATCGATAAACAATTGAAGGAGAGGGAGATGAATGTGGAACAGCAGAAGAAGATACGAATTTTAATTGTTGATGATCACCAATTATTCCGCGAGGGTATCAAGAGAATTCTTGAGATGGAAGCAGACTTTGAAGTGGTTGGGATTGGGAATGATGGGGAAGAGGCTTGTGAGTTAGCAGGTCAATTAAATCCAGATATTATTCTAATGGATATTAATATGCCCAAAATGAACGGGGTTCAGGCAACCGCGCAGATCAAGATGATCTCTCCGAATTCACGGGTGATTGTTCTTTCTATTCATGATGATGAGAATTATGTTCATGAGACTCTTTGCTCGGGTGCAAATGGATATCTCTTGAAAGACATGGAGTCTTCTGATTTGATCGAGGCTATTCATGTGGTTGCAGGTGGAGAAGCCTATATTCATCCACGTGTTACAGGTAAGCTAATTAGTGAGTTTCGTCGATTAAGCACCTTGCAGGACACTGAATTCGTGACGGTGGAATTGGTTGATGACAAGGATGCAGAGAAATTCTCTGCCCTTACCCCAAGGGAGAAGGAAGTTCTTCAATTAATGGCAGAGGGAAAAAGTAACAAGGCGATTGGAGATCATCTTTTTATCAGTGAGAAAACAGTAAAAAATCATGTTTCCAGTGTTCTTCAGAAGCTCGATGTTCAGGACCGGACACAAGCGGTTGTCATTTCAATTAAGAATGGCTGGGTGAAAATTAGCTAGTTTTTATTGAGCACCATGAGCACCATTATGAGCAAGCAGTAGGCTTACTTATTGGTAGATCGCCGGTAAAGATAAGCTAGTATTCACTAAGTGTGTGCATTTGGAATATCCTATCCTATATGGAAAAGGAGGGGTATTCCGTGATTGCCATGTGGGTCATTTGGTTTCTGGCTATTTATGGTTTATCCACGATCCTCATTGATCTAATGAAACATTGGAATCAATATTATCATCAAGTTCGAGAGGTCAATATACATCTCTTGGTTTTTAACTCAGAAACCCGCCTAGAAGATACGATTCGTTCTCTTTCCAGTCTATCTCAGTTAGAAGGAAGACCGATCCATCTGACCGTTTATGACTTCGGTTCAACAGATCATACAGCTCAAATGATTGACTATCTACAAAGATATAATCCCTATTTGATTGAAAAAATATCCATACTTGACCAGAATCAAGTACAGGAGGATCTCCAAAAAGCGGTTACTACCATCGATCTGCGGCAGGGTTTAGGTCCTAGGGATTCCAGTGGAGCTGTTGTGGTTTGAAATGTATAGGAATTATTGGGGTTGGGTGGGGCTCAATCAACAAAATAAGGTCCTGCCAGGACCTTATCTTTGAAAAGTAAATAGAAAAAGAAGAAATAAGGTCCTTAAAGTTCCTTATAGGCTAGAAATCCCCTCCAAATCAGGGTTTTAGAGCAAATAAGGTCCCGCGAGGACCTTATTATTATTGATTAAAGAGGGGAAATAGAAATAAGGCCCTTTTGGGACCTTATGAGCTTTCTATAAATCGAGGATTCGAGTTCCTTATCGCTTAGAACCCCAATTTTCCTTTCTATAAGCCCATAAAAAGATAAGGATAAGAATAAGCAAAACAATAGCAGCCCACAAATGTCTAAGGTAGTATAGGGCTTTTCCCTTCGCATCAGCAGGTACAGGTTCCTTTACACTAGCCCCGCCAGGTTGAACGTTAATAGGGTTACCAGCTGGATTTGGTTGTGTTGGTGTAACGGTAATTGGGTTCGTTCCTGGTGATACTGGTGAAGTTTCTACTCCAGTAGGTACTGGTGCTGGTGTTGCTGGTGTACCGGTTGTTGTTGTCGTCGTTGGTGTAGTGTCTTCTGCAAAACTCGATGGTGTGAGGCCAAAAAGTATAAAGAATAGTACAACAAAAGATAAAGCCTTTTTCAAAAGAAATCTCTCCTTTGGGATATTAAAGATAGGTCTTTTCTCTAAGAATGCCACAAATATTGGTATTTTAAGCATATCCTCTTTATTTGATGAGTCAACCCATTTTTTTGGACTATTGATATAATATTTTAAATCGGCCATTTTTTAAAGTGCATTTTTAATGAAAACTATTTTATACAAACCAGAAGCCCCCAATAAGTAAGCTTATTGAAGGCTTCTGCTCTTTGATATTTACTGTATACCTTGTATTCCCGTTGTATCGGTAGTCGGAGTGGTGCTCGTCGTATCCGTAGAAGTTGTAGTACCTGTTGTATCGGTAGTCGGAGTGGTGCTCGTCGTATCCGTAGAAGGCGTAGTACCCGTTGTACCGGTAGTCGGAGTGGTGCTCGTCGTATCCGTAGAAGTTGTAGTACCCGTTGTATCGGTAGTCGGAGTAGTGCCCGTTGTATCCGTTGCAGGCGTTGAACCATCATTAATATCAATAATTTGACCATCAGGAACCCAATTTACCTGTGCTTTGAGTGCTTCAGAGATAAACCGTAATGGAACAAATGCACGGCCATTCATAATAGAACTTGGTGCATCCAAGGTGACGGATTCTCCATTGATTGTTGCCACATTACTGCCTACGGTTAGAACAATAGTGGTACCATCTCTATTGATCGTAACAGTTTGTGCAGTTGAATCCCATTGAACATCAGCCTTTAAAGACTCGGAAACACCACGAATAGGAATAAGTGTATGACCATCTTTAATAACAGGTGGTGTATCAAAGTGGGATTGATGCCCATTAATGAGTGTTTTTACATCTGTGTTTCCAGCTTTGGAATAAAGATTCCCTAGCTTTTTCACACTATCTAAATTTGTAAAATTTGTTTGTACTTCTTGTTCCTTTGTTTGAATGGCACTTGAGAGATCTCCGGATTTCTCATACATTTCT
>DATFAS010000242.1:0-2403 GCA_035254305.1 Bacillota bacterium | reverse complement strand
TAGGCTTGTCTGTTGCACTATTCGTTTTGTTTGGTCCAAATTTTGGGGTAATCTTTGTTGTTCTATTGATTGCTTTTTGGCTCCTCATTGTTATGTGTCGCCACCTTTACACTTTAACTCAGTGCCGATTATACAGGATCGTTGATCGACTATTGTCAGTATTAATCAGTTCTTTTCTAGCTATCCTTCTTATGGTCGCATATTTCATTTCCAGTGAGTATCATTCGGATGAGGGTGCATTAGAGGAGATGGATTATGTTATCATTTTAGGGGCAGGCCTGAAGGGAGTAGAACCTTCTAAAACTCTGATAGGACGGCTTGATACGGGTCTAAATTATTTGAGATATCATCCGAATGTACCCGTTATTTTGTCAGGAGGGAGAGGACCAGGAGAAAACACTACGGAAGCTGAGGCAATGGCTAAATATTTAACGAATAGAGGTATCGATCAAGACCAGTTGATTTTAGAGAGCCATTCAAGAACCACTGCTGAGAATTTTGCGTTTTCGAAGGCGCTTATGAACAAAAAGAACGGAAAAGAACTTAAAGTACTAATTATAACCAGTGATTATCACTTATTTCGTGCAAAACAAATTGCTAAAGAAACGGGATATGTCATTTATGGAAAAGCAAGTGAATCTCCTATTCTTTTAAGAATTAATTATACGATTCGAGAATGTTTTGGTGTCATCCAAACTTTCTTAATCATGAAAATCAATTCTCTTCAAGAAGGGTTGATTTGAATCATGTCATCTCTATCATGGGTTATTTATGATATAATATCTTTAAATATTGCTAATTTTTTAATTTACTACTATTCCATAATAAAATCCTATCTAATGGGTTCTAATTGGATTTCAAACAATCAACAATGAGGGATTATGAATGATACAACAAATAGATTCCATTGTTACCCAATCAAAGGAACGGTCCGCAGCACTTGGGCTTGATCCAGATATCTTACCTACCTTCTCACAACGCTTATCACCTAACGATTTACAGGAAAAAGTCATTAAATATGAGGAAGTCTTGGATGTAGTAAAATTTTTCTTGAATAAGTTTCTATCCACTGTAGAGGGAACTCCCTTTTTAGCACTCATTACAGATGAAGATGGCCATATTCTAAGACTCAGCGGTGATTCAACTATTGTGGATACAGTCAATCAATTGGGAATTATAGAAGGGGTGCGTTTTATAGAAGAGGATGCAGGGGTAAACTCAGTATCTTTAGCTCTTCTGCATAATCAACCGATTCAACTAATTGGTGAAGATCACTACCATAAAGCTCTACACAGTGCTGCTTGTTATAGTGTACCATTACATAATAAAGACAATAAACAACTTATAGGCACAATTACATTATTTACCATAATTCCTTTTGGTAATCCTTTGTTCCTGGCTATGTTATGTACGATCGTCGATTCGATTGAGAGAGAACTTCAAGTAAGAGAAAAAAATAACCAACTATATATTTTGAACGAGGTATTACTTCAAACTAGCTACCAAGCGGTTATTGTTACAAATACTAATGGAGAGATTATTGAATGGAATGATAAAGGTCAACAAATCCTTAAGAAGCTCTCCCATGCAAAGCTGATTGACAAGGGTTCTAGTATATTTCACGTTGAGAAGATTGGCTCATTTTTTAATCAGGTGGCTTTAACCCAACACGAATATATCGGGGAAGATTTACAGTTAGTCATGGAAGGTACTCTTCGTTATTTTATTTTAGATGTTGTCCCTATTTTTAATGATCGAAAATCGATGCTTTGTATTGTAGGGAGTCTACGAGATATTAGTGATATGAAAAATACGGAAGATCAATTACGTAATGCAGAAAAGCTCTCGGTCGTGGGGCAGATGGCTGCAGGGGTTGCGCACGAAATCCGTAACCCTCTAACAACAGTGAAGGGGCTACTTCAATTGTTTAAGGATCAATTCAAGCCAGACCATTATAATCTTATTATGTCTGAAATTGATCGAATGAATCTCATTGTTAGTGAACTTCTGGTTCTAGGTAAACCCAATCCTATTCAATATGTAGAAGTAGATTGTTTATCAATATTAAATGAAATCGTACAGTTATTTGAAACTCAAGCGAGAATGAATGGTATTTCCATTACTAGAGATGTTAGGGACTATGGATATATTTATTGCGATCCTAATCAAATTAAGCAAGTATTTGTAAATATCCTTAAGAATGCCATGGAAGCTATGCCTTATGGAGGAGACATTCAGGTTGTTCTTGATACGAATGGAACGGAACAACTCATTCGTTTTAAAGATAATGGTGAAGGTATGTCTGAAGACATGTTAAATAAAATTGGACAGCCCTTTTGCACTACTAGAAAAAATGGCAATGGGCTAGGGATTATGGTAACGAAGAAAATTATTGAGTCCCAC
>DATFAS010000241.1:0-4980 GCA_035254305.1 Bacillota bacterium | reverse complement strand
GCTGAACTCGAAACGATGGCTGCCGAAGGAACCCGAGAACTAATAAATACCATGGTAAGTGGTTATGTTTATCGTATCATTAATATTGGTTGCTTCCTACTTACAGATGAAGGATATTTAGCCTTCTTACATAATGATGATCGGAAAAATTCGGTACGACTTGGTGAAAATATCACTGTTCGGGTGAAAAGTGTTCGAGAAGATGGAAGACTTAATGTGAGTGAGCTTCCAAGTATGAAGGAAAGATATAATAATGATGCGGATCAAATTATGCAGACTTTAAGAGATCGCGGAGGTGCTATGCCGTATTGTGACTCAACAGACCCAGATATGATTCGGATCAAATTTCATATTAGTAAGGGAGCATTTAAGAGAGCTCTTGGAAAGCTTATGAAGGAAGGCAAGATCTACCAAGAAGAGGGTTGGACCTTTCTAAAGGAAAAATAGAAATGAGAGGAGTTCATTTTGTTATAAATGGGCTCCTTTTTGTTTCGAAAGGCATCTGTGAAAGCTCCCGATATAAGTCGAATTCCCCCTTGTCCTATTTCATCATTATTGTACAATATAACAGAAGAGGTGATGAAGAAAATGGAACCGGTGACACAAATTACTGAATATCCAGGGCGAGAACGAGAAAGAAAGAAAAGAGTGGAACGCAGGTCTTATCCTAAGAGTTACAAGATTGTGGGGAGTGTGCTCCTTGTAGTAGCTCTATGGGGTGGAGGATATTATCTTGCCCATAAATATATTGAACACACCCAAAATTATATAGATCAACAAATGAAGGAGTCACTTGCTTATAATCAGCAGGAATTTGAAAAGATTCATCAGCAATTACAGCAAACCCAAGATTCATTAGCTGCTATACAAGAGCAATTGGCTTTAACTGGGGAAACCATTCATGGAACAGATAAAACGAAGCAAGGCTTAGAACAACGAATGACATCTTTAGACCAGCAGTTGAATGAGCTTAAAGCTTCTCTACAGAAGTTGGAGGCGGCAGCCCGTGCGTGGTAGATGGATTTTCATCCTTTCGTTGCTTACTATTGTTCCAATGCTTGGAGGTTCGCTTGCGTTTTGGAGAGATAATCCGGCGTACCATGTTAAAGCAGAAGCATTCGAAATGAATACGGAGACTTTTCAAAGTAAACAAAATGCGATTCAACAATCGTTAGAATCAGTAAAGAAAACAATGCAAGATATCCATGATCATGCCACGAAGGTAAACCATGACTATCAGGATCAAAGTAAAAAGCTGGATGAGATGCTCTCTATTAGTAAAGAACAAACAGCTAAATCATCTGATGTTCTAGATCAACTGCTATCTACCATTCTAGGTAATCCGATTGGTCAATCCTTCGGTAATAATGCCACAGTGAAGGTATATTCCTTGAAGGAAGCAGGATATAGCGGCTACATGGCCAAGGTAAAGCTGATGAACCCGAATGCATTGAAGATGGTTTTGGCTAATGACCAACTGGTTAGCAGTGGTGAAACAACGAGCCATGCTGTGAAACGTAAAGGTGCGGTCCTAGGAATTAATGCAGGTGGATTTGCCACACTTGACGATGGAACCATTACACCGATTGGAATCACGGTAATTGATGGTCAAATTAAAACGTACTATAGTATAGACTTTAGTTTTATTGGATTTAACAATCAGGGACGATTGGTTGGAGGAAAGGTGAATTCCGAAGAAGACGTAAAGAATATGCAGGTCCTTCAAGGAGCAAGTTTTTTGCCAACACTTCTTCTTAACTCCAAAAAACAACCAATTCCATCCGATTGGGCAGGGAGGAAGGAACCTCGTACTTTGATTGGCCATTTTACCAATGGTGATCTACTATTCATCGTAATCGATGGAAGAGAATTTGGTGGAAGTGCAGGGGTCACATTAGAAGAAGCTCAGAGTAAGCTTCTAGAATTTAAAGTTCGTGATGCCTATAACCTTGATGGTGGGGGTTCTAGTACATTCGTCTATAATGGTGATGTCTTAAACCACCCTTCAGACGGTCACGAAAGACGAGTTACAACAAATATTTTGATTATGCCATAAATAGGTGAGAGCTCGATATTGCTCTCGCCTATTTTTATTGGCGACTAATTTTTCTTTAAAAAATAACCAAAATTGATTCGAATCAAGGTTTTAGATCATACTCCCTTATACAATAAGGATACAAAGATAAACAAGGAGGAACAAATGATGAAAAATGTTAGCTTTCAATTGGAGGAACTTACTTGCCCAAGCTGTGTTAAAAAAATCGAGACTATGGTGAAGGGGTTAAAAGGAGTATTGGAAGTAAAGGTACTCTTTAATTCTAGCAAGGTAAAGGTTTCTTATAATGAAACGGTAATTCAAGATCAGGAAATTGGGAAAAACATATCGGCCTTAGGTTATGAGGTTTTGGGTCAGAAATAACAAAATTAGTATCAAAAAAGGAATGAGATAGAATGGGAAAAAAAAGAAAAGGTCAAATTGTTACCATCTCTGGGAGCTTCATCTGTCTTGCTCTTATTTTAAGATACGCAGGTTTGTTCTTAACCTTTGCTGATGGAATGATGATAGTAGCCGCAATAATAGCGGGTTACCCTATACTAAAGAATGCACTTCAAGCTTTACGGTTCCGTATTCTGGGCATTGAAACTCTAGTAAGTGTGGCAGTAATCGGTGCAATGTTTATCGAAGAATATTGGGAGGCAGCAGCTGTTACATTTCTATTTACTCTTGGATCTTATTTAGAGGCTAGGACATTAGAAAAAACAAGATCATCCCTAAAATCACTCTTTGACTTAGCTCCAAAGAAAGCAACCATTATCCGAGATGGAGTAGAAACGGAAGTCTCACCAGATGAGGTGATTCAGGGTGAAATTGTTCTCGTTCGACCGGGGGAGAAGATCCCTGTAGATGGAACCATTCTAAAGGGAAGTGCTTCTGTCAACCAAGCAGCTATTACAGGAGAATCGATCCCTGTCAGTAAGCGAAAGGATGAATCTGTATTTAGTGGCACCGTCATTGAAGTCGGTTATTTGGAGGTAGTAGCTGAAAAGGTGGGTGAAGACACAACCTTTTCTAGAATTTTGGAAATGGTAGAGGAAGCTCAAGAAAACAAAGCTCCAACTCAGAAATTTCTGGAACGTTTTGCAGCCTATTATACACCAGCTATTATTGTTTTATCGATACTTGTTTATTTAGTTACAAAGGATCTTGTCCTTTCACTTACTTTATTAGTCATCTCATGTCCAGGTGCACTAGTGATCTCTGCTCCTGTATCTATCGTTGCTGGTATCGGGAATGGAGCTCGGAAAGGTATTCTCATTAAAGGTGGGGATCACTTGGAAAAGGCGAGTAAAGTAGATGTGGTGGCTTTTGACAAAACAGGGACACTTACTGTCGGCAAACCTGAAGTTACACGAATTAAATCCTATCATATGCAGGAAAATGAATTGCTGAAACTAACGGCTCGTGCAGAAATTGGTTCCGAACATCACCTTGGCCGTGCAGTCATAGAGGAGGCAAAGAAGAGATTCTCCGATTCTTTGGTTATGGCAGATGAGTTTAGTGTTTACATGGGTCAGGGTGTAAGAGCCTTAGTAGATGGTAGGGAATTATGGATTGGAAATCGCAAGCTTCTGATGGAAAATGGAATTAACATCCCTAATGATGTAGAAATGGATTTGCAGCAGGAGGAAAATAATGGCCAAACTGCAATACTTGTTGCAGACTCCCAGGGTGTTCAAGGAGTTATTTCTATTGCTGATGTTTTACGCGAGGATGCATATGAGCTAGTAAGTCAATTGAAAAAGACAGGCATTAAGAAAATTGTGATGCTAACGGGTGATAACCAAAGAACAGCGGCTGCTGTTGCGGGAAGGCTGGGTATTGATGATTACTATGCTGAGCTACTACCGGAAAATAAAGTTTTAGTATTAAAGGGGATGCAACAGTCAGGATATGTTGTAGCGATGGTTGGTGATGGAATTAATGATACACCAGCTTTAGCCACCGCGGATATAGGAATTGCAATGGGAGGAACTGGAACAGATGTTGCAATGGAGACAGCAGATATTGTTTTAATGTCTGATCGTCTAGATAAGCTTCCTTATGTATTAGGTCTTAGTCGTGCTACGGTTGGTAATATGATGCAAAATATTTATTTTGCAGTAATCGTTGTAACGGTTTTGTTAATTGGCGTTCTTTTTAAAACGGTTTTTCTAGCTTCAGGAATGCTTGTCCATGAACTCAGTGTATTATTGGTAATCCTGAACGCGATTCGCTTGATGAAGTATAAAGGAATTGTGCTGTCGGTGAGAGGTAAGATGAAGGCAACATCTGTAGAATGTTAGGTCCGATTAGGAGGGGGAATTCCCTTCCAATCGGATTTTTATTTTTATGGAATACGAGGACTAGAGATGGATTAATCGAAGGGTCGATGTGTGGGATCTCTTTATCTACCATAATCCTTACTAATTAAATCTGCTAAAACTATAATAAGTGGATAACTAGGCTGCAAATAAAAGCCAATGCTATAAAGCGATGAATCTTTCTACTAAGAAACGGACTAACCATAAGCCCAATTCCATCAAGCGCTAAGATCAAGAACGTTATAAGTGCAATGATCCCGGTCATCGTATGGTATTCCCAATTAAAATCAGATTTAAAATAGGCAATTGCATGTAAAAAAACAAAACCCAACGCAAAAAATCCAGTCATTATATGTAATGGACGAATAAGTCGGATGGTTCCTGAAATGGTTCTTTTTGCTACAGGTTTAAGGGGAAGGAATTCTCTTGTAAGTATCCACCATAGTAATCCATGAAGAACAGTAATACCAACAAATATAAGTGCAGTTGCACCTAAGCCATCTTTATAGTTATAAAATTTGGGACCAGGTAATGGGCTCACAGACCAGATGCTTACAACAGCCATTACTAAGAAGATGTATAAGGCTATACTATTCCCATAGCTTTCCCATTTTAGGA
>DATFAS010000240.1:0-10908 GCA_035254305.1 Bacillota bacterium | reverse complement strand
AGTTTTTTATGTAGAGGGTGATTAACAATGAAATTAATTAATGCAATGGAATCAATTGTCATCCATGCTTTTGACGAATTTAAGAAAAACCATACCTTTAAATGCAGCTGTGAGAAGTGTGAATTGGATATCCTGGCATTGACACTGAATAAACTCACTCCAAAATATGTATCTAGTGACCAAGGTGAGGTTCTCGTTAAAGCCTTTTTCCATGACACTCAGCTTCAACACGATATCATAAGGGAAATTGCCCTAGCCACGATGACAGTGGAGAATAATCCTCGACACTAAGGGCCTAAGAATTCAAGGATCAGCAACGAGAACGCATAGAAATATATCTATACGTTCTGTAAGAATACCCCTTTCACTTCCTCCATTAGCCGGTTTGGAATCATTCGTACATTCTTTAGTTCCCCGTTTTCAATAATAGCCTCTACAAGAAGAATGACAGTAGGCTCTGATTGCTTGTTCACCCCAAGAATTTGCTTTCCGTTATAGACAATATTTCGAGCGAGCTGATAGGTTTCATTCAGAGGATCACCAATATGAATAGAGACTGGTTTAGTGAAGTAAGGCCTTTTCTTTCGGTGTTCCATGAAATCATAGACACGTCCTTTGTTACTGCTAGCCATTGATTCTTCCTGAATCATGATCATGCCCCCATGTCAAACATATTGCCTAAACTACTCTGAATCATAACTATTCCCTATTAGACTTTCTACTTATGTTCATTGTTACATTTTATCAAAATTTGTCAACGAAATAGATCAAACGTTAAACCCCTAGCCTCGAAAGCCCGGCGCAAATGGGCGATGGCTGTAGAATGAAGTTGTGAGATCCTTCCTTTACTCAGGCCCATCACCTCGGCAATTTCAACCTGTGTAAGTTCTTCATAGTAAAATAATGAGATCACCAGCTTCTCCTTCTCTGGTAGCGCATCGATACATCGAGCTAGAAGTTGTTTAAATTCATCGGCTTCTAACTGCCGTGAGTGGTTTAAAGTGTCCATATCAGGAATTTGATCTAGAAGCACTTGAGTCTTTCCATCCTCTTCCCCCGAATTCGTTGGTTCTTGAAGAGATAATAAAGTCGTAAGTGATTGTGTCGTTAAGATATATTCTACCTCTTCGACGGGCCAACCCATATGCTGACTCAGTTCCTCAACCGTAGGTGTTCTTAACAATTTATGTTCCAGTTCTGCGAAAGACTGATTGAGCTTTTTGGCTCGGTCCCTGAAGCTGCGAGGAATCCAGTCCAATTGACGAATACCATCAAGCATAGCCCCTTTAATTCTCCATAACCCGTATGTTTCGAATTGATAGCCCAATGTATAATCAAAATGTTGAATGGCTTCCAATAGACCGATGGACCCCATACCAATTAAATCATCCCTAGAAATGGAACGTTGGGGGATACTCATACTGAGGCGATTGGCTACTTGACTCACTAGATGCATATATCGTTTAACAAGGAGTTCTAGGGAAATCGAATCTTTTTTCTCACGGTAGGCTTTCCATAAAGTAAGATTCGGGATGTCACCCATATTCACACTTGGCTTCACTTAAAATTACCCCTCCCGGTCCTCTTTGGTCCATGTCCGAATGGTATCTACGAATGATTGCGAGTCTAAATTCTGGTGAAGAGACGCGATCGGAAGCGCTTGGAAGCCTCCCTCTTCCTCATCTCCCATCTCCTCCAATGGCTTTTCCAATTCTATTTCTTTTGCCGGTGCAATTTGCTTCGCACCATGGTTCATAGAGGTAATCGTAGATAGAGTAAATCGCAAAAGATAGCCGAAAAGAAAGAAAACAATAAAACCTATCCCTGCTCGGAACATTGTGATTTGCCAAGTATTATTGAACCAAGAGAAATAAAATGTAAGGAAAAAGGCGATTAAACCTAACCCTAGATTGATCCATCCACTTGTCACAGGATACACCTTCTTTACTTAAGACTTCCCAAAGGTTAATATCTTTTCAAAGAATCCTCTAATACCCGAATTTGAGTTAGATCTTCTACTTCTGGCATCTGGGAGGTAGGCACCTACAATCTGACTAATCCCTTTTGCTGCTTCACAATGAGGAAAAGAAACAAAAAAGGGCTTTTGTGATTTTATCGATTGACGTACATGGGAATCCTCCATAATATAGCCAAGTGTGAGTAGTTCCACATCCAGGAATTTCTTACTCACATTCTGCAATGTTTTAAAGGTTTCGGCACCTTCACGGAAAGATTGCACGCGGTTAACTACCAAACGAAAGGTCGATATTTCCTGGGTTATACCTCGTACAGTCTTCAGGACCGTATAAGAGTCAGCGATCGATGTCGGCTCCGGTGTAGTTACCAGTATGGTCTCATCGGAAGCTTGAATAAAATTAATGAGTTCCTTCGTTATTCCTGCACCCGTATCGATGAGGATAAAGTCTGCATAGGTTTGTAATTCTTGAATCTGACTCCAGAAGTAAGAAAGCTTCGATTCATCTAGTTCTAAGAGATCCTTAATGTCTAATTCTCCACATATATATTCGATTCCCTCTGTGCCTACTTCAAGAATTTCTTGAATAGTCTTTCGTTGATACAAGACATCTAATAGACTATTCTTGGGGGTCATTCCCATTAGAATATTGATATTGGCTGTCGTTAGATCCATGTCTAGAATGACAACCTTCTTCCCTCTTTTTTTAAGTCCAAGGGCGAAGTTGAGTGTAAAGCTAGTTTTACCCACCCCTCCTTTGCCACTAGTGATGGTGATGACACGGGAAAATGGTTTAGACTGTTGTAGATTGAATTGATGCATGTATTCTCGAAGACTCGATGCTTGATCCATATCTGGTTTCATCTCCTAATAATAATTTGGCCATTTGCTTCGGATCGATGCGGGCAATATCTTCAGGAACACTCTGTCCATTCGTGATATACACTAATTGATAAGGATACAGGTATGGAATATTCAAAATGGAGCCATAGCTAGTGGTTTCATCAAACTTGGTCAAAATCAAATTACGAATCGGGATATGCAAGAATTCATCTAATAGAATCTTTTGATCTTCAAACTTGGTTGTCATACTTAAAACCAAATAGTTTTCACTTTCTGATGGATGGTTTAAGAAGCTTTGAATCGACTCCCGATACTTCTCTTCCTTGTAATTTCGACCGGTTGTATCCATATAAATAAGATCACAGCTTTTTAATTTTTTTAGTGCCTCATCTAATTCATCAGCAGAATGAACAACCTCAATGGGAACATTTAGAATCCCTGCGTAGGTTTTCAATTGCTCTACGGCAGCTATTCGATAGACATCCGTGGTGATCATACCCACTTTTCGTTTTTGCTTTAAAACCTGCTCAGTTGCTAATTTCGCGATGGAGGTCGTTTTACCTACTCCTGTTGGCCCGATCACATTAATCAAGCGAATTTGTTCACCAATGGTGTAATTTTTAGGGACACGACTCCCAATAATCCGTTCAACTAGTTCAAGAAAGTCCTGCTTAATAACAGACTCTTCCAAACCGAGTAATGACTCATGTTTTTCGACTAGTACATTTATCATATATTCAAGGATTTCATCGTTTACCCCTTGTTTTCTTAACCGTTCCATAATTTTTGAAACAGCTGGAGGAAAGGCTTTGCCATTCTTTTCTCCTAGCATTAACGTCATCATCATCTTCCTCATTTGATGAAGCTCGTCTAATAGCTTATCCCCGTTTTCGGCTACCGTTGCAGCGGCTGTGGGCGCTGTCGGGTTCTTAATCGGCTGAGCTTGGATGAGGGCTGGATTGGGACGTTTCTTATAAAGCCCTTCGCTGCTCGGTACAGGCTGCTTAACTTCCTTCTTACTTGGTTCTGTTACGCTTTGTTTCTTATTTATAGGAGGTATTGCGGCATCCATGGAATAGGCCGTTACTTCATACTTCTTTTTCCCAAAGAGGCCGAATACTCCCCCTTTTTTAACTGCTCGTGTATTGACAATGACAGCATTCTCCCCTAATTCTTGCCTAACCATCTTAAGCGCTAAGGGCATGGAATCGGCAACAATCTTCTTCGTCTTCATACGTTAACCACTCCAATACTTTGAATTTCGATGTCAGGTTCAAGTTCTGTGTAGGAAAGAACAGGAATAGTGGGCATTATTTTATCAACAAATTGTTTAAGGTACATTCGAATATTAGGAGAGGTCAAGAATATAGGCTGCCCACCTGCTCTTAATACCCTTTCAATCTCTTCTTTCAATTCATCAATAATTCTCTTGGACATCTGCGGGTCCATAGATAGATAATACACACCTGATTCGGATTGTTGAATATAATCTGAAATCCCTTTTTCTAAAGTAGATCCAGCCGTTAATACACGAATAATTCCATTGTCTGCAAATTGTTCTGTAATTTGTCTTGTAAGTGATTGGCGAACATATTCCGTCAAGACCTTGGTTTCCTTCGTATAGGGTACATAGTCAGCAAGTGTCTCAAATATCGTCGACAAATCTCTAATTGAGATTTGCTCCCGAAGAAGGTTTTGAAGGACTTTCTGTACTTCTCCTATAGTTAATAAGTGAGGAACAAGTTCTTCTACTAAATTAGGATGTGTTTCCTTCAGATTATCTATTAATTGTTTTGTTTCCTCACGTCGTAGTAATTCATGCGAGTATCGCTTCAGAACCTCTGTTAGGTGTGTAGCAATCACAGAAGGCGGATCAATGATCATGTACCCTAATAAATCTGCCTTTTGCTTCGTTTCAGCATTCACCCAAATCGCAGGTAAACCAAAGGCAGGCTCAATGACACGAATCCCTTCGATTTGCTCATCATCCATCCCCTGACTCATCGCCATGTAATGATCGAGATAGATTTCCCCTTTGGCCACTGTATTTCCGTGGAACTTCAGGACATATTCATTCGGTACAAGCTGTACGTTATCTCGAATTCTTATCGTTGGGATAACCAGTCCTAGCTCAAGAACAAACTGACGGCGAATCATGATGACTCGATCAAGAATATCTCCTCCTTGCTTTGGATCAGCAAGTGGGATCAGACCATATCCAATCTCTAACTCAAGAGTATCGATCGATAGAAGCTCAATCACTCTCTCAGGGCTGCGAATCACATCTTCTGCTTCTTCCTCCTGGATCATCGCTTCTGCCATACTATTCTCTTTTTCAACTGCCCTTTGCATAGTATAAGCACCAAAGACCAATAATCCAGCTATTGGAAGGGTCAAGAATAGCCCAATCGGGGTAAACAGACCCAGCATGGAAATCGTCCCCGCAACCACATATAGTAGCTTTGGATAATTAAAAATCTGCTTCATGATATCTGAGCCCAAGCTGCCCTCTGAGGCTGCTCGGGTAACGGTGATACCGGTTGCCGTAGAAATTAGCAGGGCAGGCACCTGGCTAACTAATCCATCCCCCACAGATAACAGCGTGAAGGTACTAGCCGCCTCTGCAAAGCCCATACCATGTATTCCAATCCCAATAGCAAAGCCACCAATAACGTTAATGATCAGGATGACAATCCCTGCAATCGCATCCCCTTTAACGAACTTACTGGCCCCATCCATCGCCCCATAGAAGTCAGATTCTTGTTCGACCTTCTTGCGGCGTTCGCGAGCTTCCTGATCATTGATCACACCCGCATTTAAATCAGCATCAATACTCATCTGTTTCCCTGGCATCGCATCCAAGGTGAAACGTGCAGCCACCTCTGCTACCCTTTCCGATCCTTTGGTGATTACAATGAACTGAATCACCACGAGGATCAAGAAGACAACAAAACCAATAACAGGGCTTCCCCCAATAACGAAGGAACCGAAGGTTTCAATTACCTTCCCGCCATCTGCCTTAGACAGGATGGAACGAGTAGTCGAAACGTTGAGGGCTAATCGAAATAATGTCGTAATCAAAAGAGCCGTAGGAAAAATGGAGAAATCCAAAGGTTCTCGGGTATTCATAGCCACCAATAGGATGGTTAAAGATATACAAATATTGCATATTAGTAAAAAGTCCAATAATAGGGTTGGCAGTGGAATGATCATCATGGTGACAATCAATATGACAACGACCAACACGGAGAAATCTTTGATTTTCATGCCATCATCCCCTTATAACGCCCTTCCTGATAGTACACATAAGCAAGAATCTCAGCTACAGCATGGAACAATTCCTCTGGCACTGGCTCACCAATCTCTACCGACGCATAGAGTGCACGGGCCAATGGTTTATTTTCCACCATCATAATCTGGTTCTCACCCGCAATTTCTCTTATTTTTAAAGCTATATGATCTTTACCCTTAGCGATAACCTCAGGAGCATCCATTGTTTCAATGTCATAACGAATCGCTATAGCGAAGTGAGTAGGGTTCGTAATGACGACATCCGCCTTGGGCACTTCCTGAAGCATTCGACCCATGGCAAGCTGTCTTTGCTTCTGCTTTCGTTTCCCCTTGACTGCAGGATCTCCTTCTGACTTCTTGTATTCATCCTTGATGTCCTGCTTGGACATCTTAAGTTGCTTTTCAAATTCATATCTCTGATAGAGATAATCAAAAACCGCCATGATAAACAGTAACCCTGCAATCGTCACTCCAAGCTGAATCATTAAAGATCCAACAATACTAGCCGCATCCCAAATTTCCTTCTGCCCAAGTGAGAACAGTTGATTTTTGGCCCGCCATATCAGCCAGAAAGCTATTCCGGATGTAATTGCGATTTTAAACAAGGACTTCAATAGCTCAACGAAGGATCGAAGAGAGACTAGCTTCTTAGCTCCTTCAATAGGATTCAATTTCCCGAGTTGAACCGCAAGCGATTCAGTAGTAAAAAGAAACCCGATCTGGACATAATTAGACAACACTCCAACAACCAACATAACCGCAAAAAACGGGGCAACCATCTTAACAGATTCTAGCAATAGTTGATTAAACATCAACTGAACATTCGGAATGGTAAGATCCATCAGCAAATAATCCTGGAAACAACGGCGTAGAATATCCATGATTCCAACGACAAAAGATTTGCCTGTAATCATTAAGAACACAAAGGCTAGCAGCAATCCCAGTGAAGTGGTAACTTCAGGACTTTTGACTACCTGCCCTTTCTGTCGTGCATCCTGCCTTTTTTTCGGTGTCGCTTTTTCAGTTTTCTCCTGGGAGAAGAATTGGAGATCCATCCGAAGCATCTTCTATGCCCCCATTAATTTTAAAATCGAATTCATGGATCCAAACATAGTTTCAAAAAGTATATTTAATAGATAAAAGAAACTAGGCAAAATAATAATATAGATCGAAAAATAGGATAATACTTTAATTGGTAATCCTACCGCAAAAATATTCATTTGCGGAACCGTCCGTGCGACAATTCCTAGTGCAGCATCCACGATAAATAATGTACCAATAATTGGAGTGGCAATCATAAATCCTATTATAAACATCTTTTTCAAACACTCTAGTAAAAAACTAGAGACCTGCCCATCGGTTAAGGCGGGTACAAAATTCTGAATGGAAATCCAATCAAAGCTAGCCAAAATCCCTTGAATTAATAGATGATGTCCATTCGTAGAAAGTAAAACAAGAATTGCCAGAAGATCCTTAAAGCGACCTGTAAGATTAGTCGTCATTCCATAATTGGGGTCAAACACATTCGCCATCGAAAAGCCAATCTGCAAATCAATGATGGACCCTGCCAATTGAATAGAATAAAAAAGAATATTAGCCGCAAAGCCTAATACAATTCCTACAAAAAATTCCTTCAAAATCAATAAAATATAAACTCCTTCTGTAGTATCCTTTAATGGTTCTGTTACCATCCCCATACAAAGAATCGAGAGGACAAAGCTTAGCCCAATTTTATAAGGAGCAGGGATTTGTCGCCCAGAAAATAAGGGTACTGTTACCATAAAAGACGTAATACGAACAAAGATCAATAAAAAACTTCCTAGAGTAGAAGGTTCTATAGTCATGAATTACCCCATGAAATGGTTGAGATTACCTAGTATGTTCTGGGTAAAATCAACGAGCTTCTGTAGCATCCAAGGACCAAATAGGAGAATCGATAGAAATACAGCCACAATTTTAGGAACAAAGGCAAGCGTCTGCTCCTGAATTTGGGTTGTAGCTTGAAAGATACTCACTAACAAACCAACAATAAGTGCCACCCCGATCACCGGTGCCGTAATAATAAGAATCGTATAAACCGATTGCTGAGCCAGATAGAGAATAAATTCAGGTGTCATCTTCAGTTCCTCCTCTCCTAAAAACTCACAAGTAACGATTTCACAATGAGGTACCACCCATCGACAAGAATAAACAATAATATTTTAAAAGGCAATGAAATCATGACCGGGGGTAGCATCATCATCCCCATGGACATCAAAATACTAGCTACGATCATATCAATAATTAAGAACGGTATGAAAATCATAAAGCCAATTTGAAAGGCTGTTTTCAGCTCACTTATCGTATAAGCTGGAACTAAAGCTCTGAAGGGAATAGCCTTGACTTCACTGGGCTGATCCATCTTCGCATAGTCCATGAATAGCGCCAGGTCCTTTTCTCTCGTTTGCTTGGTCATGAATTCCTTTAATGGTAAGCTTGCGGCCTCATAGGCTGCCTGCTGTGACAACTTCCCTGCTAAGAAAGGCTGAAGAGCTTGATCATTTATTTGTGAAAAAGTAGGTCCCATAACAAAGAAAGTCATAAATAAGGCCAAGCCAATCAATACTTGATTGGGCGGCATCTGTTGAGTGGCCAAAGCATTACGCACAAAGCCTAGAACGATTATGATTCTAGTAAAACAAGTCATTAATACGAGAATGGCAGGAGCAATAGATAGTACAGTAATTAATAGAATAATACGTAGTGTTGTAGAAACGTTCTGTGGATCTTCCATACCCGTAATATTAATTCCTGGAAGAAATCCACTTGTCGTATCCGCTGCTTGTCCAATGGAGAGAAAACATAGAAGCATAATGGGTAAGAGAATGAGTTGTTTGCGTAACATGATTCCTATTCCTCTCCGTTTTCCTGATCCATATTCTTGAGGTGCTTATTAAATACAACATTCCATTTCTTCTTCACATCATTCGTTAAGGTAGAAATCGTATCGGTTTGACTTTCATACCCCTCTAGTAGATGTTGATATTCCTCTCCTTGAGGAATCTCTTTAAGTAGAGTAACCGATTCTCCTACACCTAGAATATAGATGGTCTGACCCACCAAAACAACCTGAACAGAACGGTTGTTTCCGAGCATATACCCACCCATTGGCAGGATCGGTCCATTAGACTGAAGGAGTCGGGTTCTCTTGGACAAAAAACGCATAAGACCAAAAAGCAGCAAAACAACAAGTATAAATGAACCTATAAATTTGAATAATAGGGAAAACAAAGAGGGAGAATCTTGCTTGACAGCCTCATTACTTGAAGGAGATGTAGGCGGTGCCTTGTCTACCCCACCACCATTATGGATGGTGTCGTAGACAGAAGGTTCGGCCGCTGTGGCCGAGACTGCAGCATATAGTGTGGATGGAACTGAAAATAGATAGAATAGTAGTGTAAACCATACGATGTAGCGTTTCATAATTTTCTCCTTCCATGGAGTTGATTCTTAAGTTAGTCGATCTATTTATTCAGATTAGCGCTAATCATAGCCGCTAATTTGGGATTTTGCTTTGCCAGTTCTGCTAGAATCTGCGATCTTGTCGTTGTATTCAAACTCTTCATAACATCCATAGCATCCTTCTGACTCATTGTCATCATGTTTTGGATAATGACAGCTGATTGAGCAGCCGGCATCACAGAAATGGTATCCGTTAGAACGGCATTGGGTGATTGAAGCTTCTGGGCTAACACCTTGACTTGTTTTTCATCTGAACCTAAGGCAATTTCCTTCATTAGCGCAGAAACATTCGCTGCCTTCTTCGGGTCCTTAAAGGCTCCTAGAATACTACTCTGTTGTTCTTCGTCTAGACCAGATAAGGAATAGGCTGCCTCATCAATCGACATCGCTTCGATAATATTTACTGCCTTAGAACTAGACATATTAGCAAATAGACCCGCTGCTTGCTGTATTTTATCTTGATTTTCTTGACTCTTCTTCGCTTCTAGCTGCTTTTGCAGTTCCTCATTTTGCTTTTTTAAGTCATCAATTTGTTTTTGAGTGTCACTGTTCTGATTTGCGTTCGATTGATTCGCATTGGTTTGCTGCTTTGCATCCTGTTGCTTCGCTGTCTGATCCTGAGCCTGACCTGCCTCGGTGGATTTCCCTTCCTCTTTTGAGTCAGCATTTTGCTTTTCCGCACCAGGAACAAAATTTTTGACGACAGGTATCTTACTTCCCCAATGTTCCATAGTAGAAATAACGGGATAACCTAAGAAATTAAGGAGTATACCCGTTAGGATCAATGTAAATAGTAAAGGAATGACAAAGATATAGAATATCGTTTCTAATTTTCCGTTAGCTTTTTCTGCCATTTCATTCTCCTCCTACATCGGTCGGGAAAAGCGGAGGACGGCCATTTCATCTAAGATGGCTTGTTCCTTTTGCTCCATTTGTTTTTGGAAAGAATCGAAGGATTTCTTTTTTAATTGCTGCCATACTTTTTCTTCCTTTGCCCGATCCACCAGGACCTGCTGCTTCGTGTCAACCTCTTGATCTAGTTGATTGCATTGAAGGGTTAATTGGCGAATATGCCGTTCCACCTCATTAATGTGTTCTTGAATTTGCAGGATCTCTAATACTGTTTTTTGATGAACATGGTTATATTCAGTAAGATAGGATTCCTTCAACGCGTGTAGTCGATCGATCTTCTCCAGTAGCTCGGTTTGGGCACGCTTAACTACGCCAAACTCTAATTGAGCTTGTTCTTTCTCTTTTTCTTTCACATCCAATACCTTCTGAAAAGAAAAGTGAAATTT
>DATFAS010000239.1:0-5206 GCA_035254305.1 Bacillota bacterium | reverse complement strand
GTCCATCTTTATGATACCACTTATAAATCCAGTTAACCATTCCAAAGATGGCCATTGAAATAATTGGTATCGGTAGTTCTTTGCGGAATTCCCCACTCTCGATTCCATCTTGGATCACCTTGAAAATTAATTCTTTATATTGATCTCTCTTCACTTTAATATTTTCAAAATTTTCTGGAGCCAGATATATGCTTTCTTGATAAAATACTGTAACTTCCGATTTGTAAAGTTCGATCATCATTACAAATGACTTAATGATAGCATGCAGCCTTGCTGCCGGGGTATTCCACTGTTCGTAGTCTTCTTGCCCCTTTTCTAATACGTAGGAAATAAAATGATCGTGGATGACATAAAGTAGTTCATCCTTTGACTTGAAATTGTGATAAAACCCTCCTTTGGAAGTCTCACACTCCTTGACAATCTGGTCAACCGTGACCCTGTGAAAACCGTGTGCTTCAAACAATCGAAGGGATGTTTCTATAATACGATCTCTTAACGATTTTTCGGTCATTTAATTTTTCTCCAATCTTATCTTAATTACATGCATTTCCTCCTTACAGTCATATGGATACTACTTCAATTTACAATCTTATTCATTAAGGATTCTAAAAGCAACTAAATATATTAAATTATTTTATATTAAATTTGTCAATATCAAATAATTGATTTTTTTCAGAAAACTAAGACCGCTATCCTGAAGGATATAATTCAAATTTTCCCTGAAGAAGTGTCAACCGCTGTGGCAGACGGTTACAAATATATTTATTACCAATCAAGCCGTATTATTGATTTAAAATTCAAGCCTGGTGATTCGCTTAAAGAAGGATCTTTGACATCAAGATGTAATTCGACGCAGTTCTCGGGTATTTAGCAGATGCCCTTATGCGGACTAAAAAGTTTATCACCCTAGTTTAATTAAATTTCCCTATTCGCTAAGTTATTTTTCAAGGCTAAAAATTCTATTTTAATTCAAAATTCGCTGTTTTAAGCTGTAAGGCAAATCAGAACCCGAAACTCCATGCTAATCTAATAAAAAAATTTTCAGGGGAGTGGAGTTTTCGATGATGATTACAAATCGTTTACGGAATCAGGCATTAATGGGTCGAATTGTAACAGCTGAGGAAGCAGCCAAATGGATCGAAGACGGGATGACAATCGGGCTTAGCGGCTTCGCTAGTTCCGGAGATGCGAAAGCGGTACCATTAGCACTTGCCGAGCGTGTAAAAAAGGAGAATTTTCCTTTAAAAGTAAATGTTTATACAGGCGCTTCGCTAGGATCCAATATTGACCGCTTCATGGCAGAAGCTGGAGTTGTCCGGAAGCGTTTACCATATCAAGGTGACAAAGTGATGCGTCAAAAAATCAATCAAGGTGAATTACTTTACGTGGATCAGCATCTTTCCCATACGGCAGAATTTATACGGGGAAATGTACTTGAACCGATTGATTTCGCAATTGTGGAAGCGATTGCAATAACTGAAGACGGGGAAATCATCCCAGCTTCTTCCGTTGGTAACTCAGTCATTTTTGTTGAAAAAGCAAAGGCTATCATTGTTGAACTAAATATTGGAATGCCACTCACATTAGAGGGCGTTCATGATATTTATCATCTAGAGGAGCCGGGCAAACGAGGACCGATCCCATTAGTAAAGCCAGAGGATCGTATAGGGACAGTGGGAATTCCTGTTGACCCAAATAAAATCAAGGGTATTGTCATTACAAATAAGCCTGATTCCCCTTCAACCATTGTTCAACCGGATGAAGAAACAGCAATGATCGCTCAACACATCCTTACCTTTTTGCGTGCTGAAGTGAAGACAGGAAAACTCCCATCGAATTTAGTCCCTTTACAGTCAGGTGTTGGGTCTGTTGCAAACGCTGTCTTTCACGGTTTTTTAGATTCTGAATTCACTGATTTAGTCGTTTATTCAGAAGTGCTCCAAGATGCAGTTTTCGATTTACTTGATGTTGGAAAAATTCGATTTGCCTCAGGATGCTCACTCACCCTTTCAAAAGAGAAAATGGAGAATGTGCTTGGCAACTTCGAAGTATATCGGGACAGACTTGTCCTCCGGCCCCAAGAAATATCCAATAACCCCGAGCTTACTCGCAGGTTAGGGTTAATGGCAATCAACACAGCTTTGGAAATTGATATTTATGGAAACGTCAATTCAACACATGCTTTGGGTACCAATATGATGAATGGAATTGGCGGGTCCGGTGATTTCGCACGTAATTCCCGACTGACAATATTCGTCACGAAATCTATTGCCAAAAATGGGAATGTATCAAGTATTGTTCCGTTTGTTTCTCATGTTGACCATACAGAACACGATGTAGATGTTATTGTGACTGAACAGGGGTTTGCGGATCTACGGGGATTGTCGCCAAGGGAACGGGCTACTTTGATCATTGAAAATTGTGCCCACCCTACTTATCGTCCACAACTTCGAGAATATTTTCAAGAAGCACTTTCAATGGGAGGGCAAACACCTCATATTTTAGAAAAAGCCTTTTCATGGCACATTCAATTTGCTAAAGAAGGAACGATGTTAAATAAAACACTTCAATCAACATAGGCATAAGCACTAACCTATTGGAGAACCCTGCCTATATTTTTTGAAAAAAACAAAAGGGACGTTGCTCACGAATTAGTTAGTTCGTGAGCAACAGCCCCGAAAAAATTATGGTCTATTGTATTGGTTCAAAAATGGATGGATACAATCTTTTGTAAAAAGGACGTAAAATCTGTTGTACTTAATGGTCGACTAATCAAGTATCCTTGAATTTCATGGCACCCTTCTCTTCTTAAAAACTCCATTTGTTCCACTTCCTCTACCCCCTCAGCAATGATTCGAAGGTTTAGGCTTTTTCCGATAGATAGGATTCCACGAACGATAGATGAGCCTTCTTCGTCTACTAACAGATCATTAATAAAAGATCGGTCTATCTTCAGTGTTTGGATCGGGAATTTCTTCAGATAGCTTAAGGAAGAATAGCCGGTTCCAAAATCATCAATAGAAAGGCTAACCCCTCTATCCTGTAATGATTTAAGGATGACAATCACCTCTTTATCACGGCTTCCTTCGATAAGCATGGATTCAGTAATTTCAAGTTCTAACCAGTTCGGTTCTAGCTTTGTTTCTTTCAATATGCGGTCAACGGTATTTAAAAGTTCAGGATCAAGTAATTGTTTAACCGAAAGATTGACAGAAACTCGTACAGGGTTAAGCCCTTCTTCCTGCCATTTTTTATTTTGACTACAGGCCTCATGAAGAACCCATTCCCCAATGGTAAGGATCATCCCATTCTCTTCTGCTAATGGGATGAATTTATCAGGTGAGACAATTCCTAAGATCGGATGTTTCCACCGAATTAATGCTTCCATTCCACAGATTTTATTCGTTTGAAGATCAACCTTAGGCTGATAAACTAAGAAAAATTCTTGTTCTTCTAACGCTTTTCTTAAGAAACCTTCCATTTCTAGTCGTTGACGAATATCTTGTTCAAAGGCAGGTTGGAATATTTCATATTGATTTTTTCCTTGTTTTTTCGCTTGATGCATGGCAGTATCAGCTTTTTTTAATAGATTTTCAAAGGTGATCCCATCTTTTGGATAAAAGCTTATTCCAACACTTGTAGTAATATGAAATTCTCTCCCCTGCATCTGGAAGGGAAGTCTAAGGCCATCCATTAAGGATTGAGCCATGCTCTCTGCCTCTACTTCCTCTTGAACATCCTTAAGAAAGACGGCAAATTCATCTCCACCCATTCTAGCCATGATGGCATTCGAAGGTAGATTCCATTGAAATCTTTCCACTACTTTTTTTAACAATTCATCACCGATCATATGTCCTAAACTATCATTAATAAGCTTAAATTGGTCCAAATCTAGAAAAAGCATAGCCATTATTCTTACTTCTTCTTGGTCAACAATATAATTTGAAACCTGCTCCTGTAAGGCCATGCGATTAGGTAGGTTAGTGAGATGATCGTGATAAGCAAGATATTCTATTTCTGATTCTCTTTTCTTCTGTTCAGTGATATCCGTAAGAATACAGAGAACTTGTTCTGCTTGCCCATTCGCGTTAAAAATAGGTATTTTATGAGTCTGTAAGTAATGTTTTTGCCCATCCGAATCAATAAAGATTCGTTCTGGGATAAATAAATCCTTTCCATAGGTGAGAACCTCTCGATCCTCAGCAAGAAGGATTTGTGCTAATTCAGTATCGTGGTTAATCTCTAATTCACTTTTTCCTAGGATTTCTTCCATTTTTAAACCAGTAAAGACTGCCTTAGAGTGATTGACTAGTGTATATTTTCCTTCTTGATTTCTAGCAAAAATAAAATTAGGATTCAAATCTAAGATTTGACGTAAAAAAACTTTTTTCTCTAGTAATTCCTGTCGTTTTAAATTTAAGTTTTTTCGATTTTGCCGTATCGTATCAACCATATTATTAAACTGTTGAAATAAAACTTCGATTTCATTCTTACCATTCGTTGGAATATGCCCATCGTAGTTTCCATTTGTGACCTCATCAACTGCTTTTTGCAGTCGCTTAATCGGTTCAATCGTACGACGCGTGTGCAAGCCAACTAGGATGATTAAAGGGAGAAGTAGGAGTAGTGCTAGCTTTTCAATTCGATCTTCAAATGCTTCTAAGGAAAATAAAGTGCTTTCCACGGGTATTTGGGCAACGATTCCCCAATGAAGGTAGGGAATGAATCGGTAAGAGGCTAGCATATCGCTTCCTTGCAAATTCGTTACCTTCTGATATCCTGAATTTCCCTGCATTAATTCTTTCACTACTACATTTTCATTAACATCTTCGGCAATTCTCTCTTTTTGGGGATGGAAAAGGACACGGCCATTCTGATCCACAATATATGTATATCCATTTTCGCCAATATCAAAATGCTCAAAGAAGGATTGCATCATTTGATTCTGTAATAATTCGATTCTAAGACCTACGACCCGTTCAATTTCTTGTTCTGTGTTTATAATAGGTATCCCTAATACAATGACAGGCTGTCCCGATTTTGTGAAGAAAACAGGACTTAGATAAGCAGCTTTTGTTTTCATTGGCTCAGCAAAATAGGAACGGAGACTGACATTGTTCAGTTCGTTTTCATTCTTAGGATTGCTGGTAATGATATTCCCTTGTTTATCAAATATTGCAGCGTTATCAGTAAGCGGTGAGTAAGT
>DATFAS010000238.1:0-7787 GCA_035254305.1 Bacillota bacterium | reverse complement strand
TAGAAGTTCTTGTTTTACGGGTTCTGCTACAAGCTCAAAATATTTTACTCCGTTACGCACAGTAAATGGCAAACTAGAAATATCGGGAGTAATAACCATACTGCATACAACGCCATGTGCGCCTTTACCTGTTTCAATTGTGGCAAACTACTTTCATTGTTGCTAGGTCAATTTTACTTAGGGTTACCTTTATTGCGTTATAATTTGACAAGTATCTTGTACATTATTTTGATCGTTTCGTTCTATAAGATGACTCCAACCCGTGAGTAACACAGCACCAAGAACCATTAACGATCCAATCCAAGGAGTATTAATAAGTCCTATGGAATTAACGGTGATTCCGCCAACATACGAACCAATGGCAATACCTGCATTAAATGCAGAAATGTTTACTGCAGAGGCAACGTCCACTGCAGAGGGAATATAACGTTTAGCTAATATGACCACATAAAGTTGCAGACCCGGCACATTCATAAAAGCAAATAATCCCATGAGGATGATCGTGATTACGCAAGCAATCTTAAACGGTGCTGTAAAAGTTAAAATAAATAGTACGATAGCTTGCGCAATGAACATGTAAAATAATGCTACAAGTGGTTTGTGGTTTGATGCCCTTCCACCGACAATGTTACCAATAGCTATAGCAACTCCATAGACCAGCAAAATAACAGCTACCGTATTTTCCTTAAACCCAGTTATACTTTGAAGCAATGGTGATAAGTAGGTAAAGACAACGAATGTCCCTCCATATCCCAAGGCTGTGATACTAAATAAAAGTAGTAAACGTCCATTTGCAACCACTCTTAGTTGATCCCTAAAAACAATACGATTACCTTTTCGTAGATTAGATGGAACGAGAATACTAGTTGTGATTAAAGCGATAATACCTACAACAGTAATGGCAATAAAGGCAAATCTCCAACCAAAATGTTCTCCAATAAACGTGCCTATTGGTACTCCTGTAATGGTTGCTACGGTTAGTCCTGAAAACATAACTGAAATTGCACTGGCTCGTCTATTTTCTGGCACTAGATCAGCAGCAATGGTAGAGCCAATTGACATAAATATACCATGAGCAAGTGCGGAAACTATACGTCCAACTAATAAGATACTAATACTTGTTGCGGAAGCTGCAATACTATTGCCAACAATAAAAATAACCATAATGGATATCAGTAATGACTTACGTGAAATACTCGATGTTAAGGTTGTTAAAATGGGTGCTCCAAATGTCACTCCTAAAGCATATAAAGAAACGGTTAAACCTGCCGTTGTAATGGGCACGTGAAAATCGTTCGAAACCAAGGGCAATAGTCCTACACTGATGAATTCGGTTGTCCCAATAGCGAAAGCACTCACCGCTAATGCAAGAAGTGCGAAAACACTTCTTTTTGTATCTACAGACATTTATTATTCCTCCTGATTAAATTTAGGACGTGTGCGTATCAAATGAATGCAATAATCGTCCGTTAAATGTATTATGGTATGTAGATGATATAATGAAAAGTACGTACTTTTTGGTTATATAGATACTAATAAGTACTATAGGTACTTAAAAGTACCTATAGATTATTGGAGGAAGGAAGATATGAAAAAGTATAATATTCCAGTTGAGGCAACATTGGAAGTTATAGGGGGAAAGTGGAAGTGTGTTATTCTTTGTCATTTAACCCATGGGAAAAAACGAACAAGTGAATTAAAACGACTAATGCCAACAATCACACAGAAAATGCTAACTCAGCAACTTCGTGAATTGGAGGAAGATGGGATTATTAATCGGATTAGTTATAATTCAGTTCCTCCCAAGGTGGAATATGAACTTAGCGAGTATGGTTGGGGATTGAAGAATATATTGGACTCTTTATGTGCTTGGGGGAAAAATCATATTATTAAAGTACATGGCGAGGCTTCATCTGTGTTAGAGGATAACGTCCTAAATAAATGATTTAGAATAACAACCTTTGTTACTTATGCCCATCTTTATCTATTTTATTTACCGACAATTGGGCTACTGAATAGGATGAAAAGGTGAATATTAAATCATGTTAGGAGAATGATCGTGTACCCCAATTCATATCAACATTATCAATTTTATAATCCAATTCATAACAACAATTGGAATAATAATTGGAATCCCTATTATTACAATTGGAACCCTTATTACTACAATCAGTCCAATGACAATAGAAATCCTTATTACAGTCGGCATGTATTAAAGGATTATGGGCCAAATCCATTTGTACTTAATATTAATGAGGCCGCTAAGCAAAACAACACGTTCCGTACTGCTTTATGGACGGGAAATCATTTGCAAGTTACCTTGATGAGCATCAATGTAGGGGAAGATATTGGTTTAGAAATTCACCCAAACTGGGATCAATTCCTTCGTATTGAACAAGGGCAAGGAGTTGTTCGAATGGGAGATCGAAAGGATCATTTAGATTTTCAAGCCCGAGTTTATGATAATTATGCTATTATGATACCTGCTGGTAAATGGCACAATCTAACCAATACAGGTAATCAACCGCTTAAACTTTACTCTATCTATGCTCCTCCTGCGCACCCACATGGTACGGTTCATCAAACAAAAGCAGATGCACTGGCTGCTGAAACCCGCTAAAGAAATCAATAAAAATGTAAATGAGGATGGGGAAAGTTAATGTCTATTGGCTTTTTATCCATCCTTATTTTAAATGGTATCTTTTGCACCTAATTTTGAATACAAGTTGTTTTTGCTAGCGTTACAATCCCCACTTGAATAAACCATACATATTTTTTCCTTTAGTCAACTTTGGTCAGAGTAGTCGATTTTCCTTCTCTGTTAAGGTATCGTTGAACATGATAAAGTCGTATGCAATTGAACTATAAACTAAACTGTCACAAATTTATACTTCCAAGTAGCTCTTTCGGGCTATATGCAACAAGACTACTTTCATTTATTTTTTAGTTATATAGAAAAATGAATGGAAGGATTAAAAACATTAAAAATGGAGAAACTTTCATGAAATTTGATGAGTATGGTATTACTGTTCGTTTCTTGGATTTCCAGTTTTCCTATTTGTCCATTTGGAATGAAAGAACATCTTACCTAGGAGTTCGTATGAATCATATTTTAAGGGTGATCCACCGTATAACAGGTATGATTGGGTCCATTATTGTCCTAGTTTTGGCGATCACGGGTATACTACTCAATCACCGATCATGGATTGGCTATAATTCGGAAATATCAATGAAATTACAGAAATTTCTATTTGGACTCCATTCAGGAACTGTCAATGGTGTTTCGATTAAATGGGCCACTGATTTAGGGGCTATATGCATGATCATTTTAAGTATAACTGGAATTTTCATTTGGTTTAGAAGACAGCATTTTAAAATAAAAAGGAGTAATAACTAATGATAGTAAAAAATACTTTAACCGTTGTACTTGCTTTATCATTAGGATTTGGATTATCAGGCTGTGGTTCGGATGAACATCATGAACACGGACAGAAAATTGGAACAGCACAACAACCTGCTCCTACACAACAACAAAATAATCAAGTGAGTCAACCAACTGATTCACTAAGCAACGTACAAATTGAAAAAGCTATACAAGATGAACTAAACGGTCTCACAACGATAGAGACAGCGGTTAACAAGGGTGATTTTGAGGCTGCAAGCAAAACCTTTGAGCCGATCCATGATGAATATCACGCTGCTGTGCTTCCACCAATTAAAGCAAAGAATCAAAAATTAGCCGAGGATATGCATAGTAAATTTGATGCTCTCGACGCTGCTCTTGATGCTAAAGATAAAAATAAGATATTGAGTGCCATTAAAACCAATAGAGATAGTCTGAACCAAGCTGCAAAAGAACTAGGCATCTCTGTTAAATAATAAGGTTGCGAAATGGTTGCATATTCGGTTATTTCCGTGCTGATTGTAACCCTGTTGTATTGAAATAGGTGAATGGTTTCTCCAAATAGAATGTTGAAATATACCCTATATTCATTCCAATTTTGATCAATAAAAATAGCCCTAGAAGAGTTGTCTTCTAGGGCTATTTGGCATGACGAATAGACCATGCAAATTTGCACTAATATTATCTTCCCCCTATACGCTTTCGAGGGTAGCTGACGGATTCGAGCGTAAGAGTCGCCTAAAAAATGCTTACATAAAATCATTGCATCTTCTACGGGTTTCTCAAAAACTATTCTTCGATAATGTTGTTAAACAATGAGTAAATAACACAAAATATCTAGAGGAACGAAGTTTGGTTTATTGATTTGTAAAACAACATTTTGGAGGTGGATGTATGAGTCGCTTTTTTATTTTCCTACTTGTTTTGATTCCTTTTGTAGCTCAATTGGTAGCGTTACCTTTAGTTGATAAAATTTACCCGTTTGTACTTGGATTCCCACTCTTTCACTTTTGGCTCTTTATTTGGATGATCCTCACACCCGTATTTACATGGGGAGTGTATCTCATTCAGAAATCGAAAGGAGAGTTAGAATAATGCAAGGAAATCTTACCGCTTTATTGTTAACGACGGTCATTGTGTTAAGTGTTGTATTAGTGGGATTTATTGCAGGACGGAACAAAGCATCTCGAAGCTCAGTTGAAGAGTGGTCTGTAGGTGGCAGGCGTTTAGGAAGTTTATTCGTTTGGTTCCTTATTGGAGCAGATGTTTATACGGCCTATACATTTCTTGGATTAACAAGTACAGCATTTAAGGGTGGAAGCATTGCCTTCTTCGCTACTCCTTATGTGGTATTAGCCTATCCATTAGCTTACTTCTTTCTTCCAAGAATTTGGAAGGTCGCTAAAGTCCATAATTTCATGACTCTTGCCGATTATGTAAAAGGACGTTTTGATAGTAAATTGCTCGGTGTGTTGTTCGCGATCAATGGCGTACTTATGCTTATCCCATATGTCGATTTACAATTAAGTGGAATTCAAGATACGCTAAAAGTTGCTGGATCTGGCTATATCAATGTTACATTCGTAGTTAGTGTTTCTTTCTTATTGGTTGCCTTCTACACCTTCTTTAGTGGTATTAAGGCTCCTACCTACACCGCTATTATTAAAGATATTTTAGTTTGGATTATCATGCTGTTCTTAGTGGCAACCCTTCCCATGATCCACTTTGGAAGCTGGGGAAATATGATGGATGCCATGGTTCAAAAGGCTCCACAAATGTTGACTGTTCCAACAGGTGGGCCGAAAGGATTGATTTGGTTCTCAACAGCTGCCCTTATTTCTGCGCTGGCTTTATTTATGTGGCCACATACTGCCACTGGGACGTTCAGTTCGAGAAGTGCTGAGTCTTTACGCAAAAATGCTATTGTGCTTCCGTTCTACAATATCGTGTTGATGCTTGTTACCTTTTTAGGGATTACTGCTTACTTGGTCGATCCAAATGGGACGGATCCACGTTATGCATTTTTGATGTTAATCCATATGTCTTACGGTGGTGTAGTTCAAGGATTAGCTTACTCAACAATTGCCTTGGCTTCCTTGGTTCCATGTTCGATCATGGCCATTGGGGCGTCAAACCTTTTCGCTAATAATATCTATCGTGACATGATTAATCCAACCGTGGCTCCAGCTAAATTAACTATGGTAACTCGTTATATGGTTTTTGTGGTGATTGGTATGGCACTACTGTTTGGACTGCTATTCCCAACCGCTTTGGTATCCTTACAACTCATGGGGGTATCTGGGATCGTTCAGATTTTCCCTGCGGTAGTATTTAGTCTCTATTGGAGAAACCTATCGAAGGAAGCTACCTTAATTGGGTTTATCGCTGGAATGTTTACCGTATTCTTCGTATATGCTACAGGAAAATCCTTTGGAATGTACGAAGGATTCATTGGATTAGTGGTCAACATTGTCCTAATGGTTGCCTTAAATCCAATGTTTATCAAAAATGCAAAAATGAATGAAGTTACAGAAACACTTTTTGGAAAATAGAATACAAAAAATAGTTAATCTCATTTCTAATGAGATAACGAGATGATTTGAGGGTAGAAAGGATCGGGTGCATTGATGGAAAGGAATTTTCAAGCACCCTTTTCCTTTCATATCGATTTTATTTGGATTTCTTGGACCCTTTTGATCCATTAGAACCCTTGGATTTCTTCTTAGACCCCTTCGACCCATTAGAGCCTTTGGATTTCTTAGATCCTTTTGATCCATTAGAGCCTTTGGATTTCTTAGACCCCTTGGACCCATTAGAACCCTTGGATTTCTTGGACCCTTTTGATCCATTAGAACCCTTGGATTTCTTCTTAGACCCCTTGGACCCATTAGAGCCTTTGGATTTCTTAGATCCTTTTGATCCATTGGAGCCTTTGGATTTCTTAGATCCCTTCGACCCATTAGAACCCTTGGATTTCTTTGCACATGGCTCAGCAGGATTACGTTTTAAATATTCCTCTAATCCTGAATCAATTGCCTCTTGAACTAATTTTTCAATATCCACCTCAGTAATGGTAACCGTATCGATTACCCCCTCTCTGCAATAATACCGAGCAAGATAGTTTATGTTATCTTTCGTTCATGCGTTATAGGTAATCGGGGATTTTAAAGATGATCGGTGATTGAATTTCCTGCATAGTATAAAGATAAAAAGCGTGGGGATAGATATATGGAAAAAAACGACTGGGTTATACCTACTTATCATATTTATATTGAACCATCAAAATATATGGAAATGAAAAGGGATGTATGGTCCGAAGAACCTACTCACGCAAATTTCATCTACGAAAAGCTGAAATACAGCATCGGAATCGTTTATCGGGGATATCACATTCGAAAGGCACGCAAGAAATCCTACAACATTCAATTTGTACAACCAAGATCATGGCAAGGCGCAAGAGAAATTCATCTAAATGCTGAGTATAATGACCCATCTCTCATGAGAAGTAAACTGTCCTTTGAATTTTTTGATGCTATTGGGGTCTTATCTCCTCAAGCAAGTTACGTGCAACTTATACTTAATGGTAAATTTGAGGGAGTTTATTTACAGTTGGAGTCTGTTGATGAAAATTATCTCAAAAGGCGAAACCTACCCTTAGGAGCTATTTTCTATGCGACTAACGATGATGCCAATTTCTCTTTAATTACTCCTGAAGAAACGTATAAGAAAAAGCTTGATGCGGGATATAAGCAAAAAACAGGAACAAAGTCAGATCATGAGTTTCTTTGTGAGCTAATCTACAAAATAAATACAGTTCCCAAAGCGGAATTTAGCAACTCTATTATCCATTACATGGATATAAATAAATACCTTCTTTGGCTCGCGGGGGTTATGTGCACCCAAAATTATGATGGATTTAATCAAAATTATGCGCTGTATCGTAATGGGGAAACGGGTCTGTTTGAAATGATCCCTTGGGATTATGATGCCACATGGGGAAGGGATATTCATGGCGAGGAAATGGAACATGATTATGTCCCGATTAAAGGGTACAATACTTTAACAGCTAGGATCCTCGATGTTCCATACTTCCGTCATATCTATAAGCAAATCCTAGAGGAGGTCATTGATACAAGGTTCAACGTAGATTTCTTGGAACCAAGAATTGTAAATCTCAATAGATCCATTCGCCCCTATGTTGAAAATGACCCTTATATAAAAAAAAAATTGCGAATTTACGATAGGGAAATAGATTATATTCTTGATTACGTAATGAAGAGAAATCAATATCTTAAGGAACATTTAATGGATCTAAAGTAACATGAATAAACTATTTACAGCCAGCGAGCCAGCTTGGCTATTTTTTTTCAAAAAAAGTGTAATG
>DATFAS010000237.1:0-8437 GCA_035254305.1 Bacillota bacterium | reverse complement strand
TCTTCTGGCAGTTGAAACCATAATTGATTTTTATTTATATAAAAATTGGATGATTTTGTAGGAACAATACTGTTACTAGCATCATTCATAAAAGACACCTTATTTTGCTTCACCGTTGCATCAATTCTTTTTATACCTTGTGAGGCGAAGAGCCGAAGATGAATGCCATATTCTACTTCTGCTTGGATGGGTGCTTTCGTTTCAATTCCCACATAAAGACTCTTATCCCTCCGTAGTACCCCAACCTTAACAAGATCAGCTTCTGGAATATTATCACGAATAGCGGTATCAGCTACAGGATCAGGAAAAAACAATGGCTGTACACCATTATTCAGTAATTTATATTCTTTATATGAACCAAGCATTTCATTCTTCCTTGCAAAAGCACTAAGAAATGATTTCATGACTCGTGTTTGGGTATTATACTTTTGGATTGCCTCATATTTCTGAATCACTTCCTTTTTGTTTAGATCGAAATAGTGCCATTGTGTATTAACCCCCTCTAAGACAGTGGGTGGGCGCAGGGGCATCCAGGGTTTATACGACCAGGGATAAGGAAAGTTTCCACGATGGACTAGAAACGTCCATTCTTTCCTCTTATAAGAATCTTTAATTAGAGTATATTTCACAAAAGCGCTTGTTGCCCAATGGTCATGGTGACGATCATGGGGATCTGGGTAAATAATATCTGTTGGTTGATAATGGTGGATAACATCCGATAAGTTTTTAATTAAATTTTCTCCACAATAGGCTGCTTGCTTTTCAAAGCTAAAGGCATAAGGAGAATGATCATAACCATTTAACCCCTGGTGTAGATGATTATAGTCCCAATCTCTTTCCCACATTCCGTTTATCCCACCATCTGGATAACCTAGGAATAGTATATCTGATGTTTTTAAACCTAAATGGTGCATGGCATCTAATGATTCCTGATGTCGAATCTCACCTAACTTTCGAAAATCAGTAGCGACTGGATTCTCAACTCCAAAATTCCTTTTTACCGCTCCTCTATATCCATCACCGTTTGTAACGATTACTACCTTCACGGATTTCTTTTGCTCTACAGCTTTCTGTATAATTCCAGCACCAATTAAAGTTTCATCATCTGGGTGGGGAGCTATGATCAGGGTCCGTTCTCCAATTGTATAAGGTTCGGTTTTAACCGAAACGACCATCCTTCCCCAATTTTCAACATCAAATCGGTAGAAATAACTCCATATTGAAACAACAAACAAAAAGAATGCCAGTATCCACCAGCGTACCATTCTTTACTCCTTCGTTAGAAATGTTATCCATACGAACATTATGAGCTTTGTCATTAAACTTGATGCATAGAAAAGAAAAAGACCCCTAAAGGGTCAAAGTGTTCCACGAACATAAGCAAACCGTGTTGCGTGTTCATGTTCATCATGCATAATATCGAAGAAGATATTTTGAATATTTCGGTCTAGTGCATTTAAATACATACTCTTATACGTATCAGCTGCAGCCAATTCATCATTCAAAGCAGTGGTTAAACCACTTATGAAATTCGTTGGTAACTGTGGACTTACCCTTATTCCTGGGCGTGATCCAGTAAGTTGAATATACAAATTAGTTAACATTTGATTATGACGTTGTTCATCTCTTAGAGCAAACATTACCTGATTGCGTGCATAACTGCTTGGTGCAAGTTCTGCAAGGCGAGTATAAAATGCAATAGCCTCTCTCTCTCCTTTAATTGAATTTCGTAAATCCTGAATAAAGCGATTATAATCCCGGAACATCGTTGTATGAGTAGCCTGACGATAATCGTACATTCCTCGTTTCCCTCTCCCCAAAAGATTTATCCTTAACATTGTATTTATCTATTCAAGGTGGTGTACGCCCGTTTTTTTATAAATATCACCTATTCAATTATTCCAAGTTGCAGGAGATCTTCATAATGAATTTGCATGGTAACAGGAAGCTTATTAGCCTTCTGATAGCGGGTAACTGCAATTTCTGTGAGACGGTCAAATTTCCCATGACTAACACCTTTATAATATCCTGCTGATTTCAATCGATTTTGTACAATTTGTACAAGTGTCCCTTTTGAACCTAAGACAAGAATTCGATATGTCAAATCCTTGTGTCCAGTTAAAGGGCCATCAATCGTTACCTTGGTTCCAACTTTCACTAGCTTATATAACTGTTCTACATCCTTATTTTTCATTCTAATACAACCATGACTAACATACCTACCAATTAATCCTGGCTTGTTTGTTCCATGTATTCCGTAAATTCCCCAAGGAACGTTAATTTCCATCCACCTGGAACCAAAGCCACTCCCCCAGTTTTTCGACTTATTAATCACTTTAAATACACCCATTGGTGTTGGCGTATCCCGTGACCCAGGTCCAACCTTATAAGTGTGAATGACTTTTCCATCCTCCTGTACCTTCAAGGTTCTATGCCATAAATTAATGATAATTTCTTTATCAGCAAAAGAAGTACTAGGATTCATTAAAAATAAGGATACACTAAAAACAAAAATTAGGAGCCAGTTCATAATTCCACCTATAACACGATTGTATTTTTTCATTTAAAATTTCCCCGAAATAGATCAAAAAAATGTACAAATAACTATCCTGTTTTTAGTTTTCCTACCATTGTTCCCCCCGAGTATCCTACTCAGAAGGGTACACAATAACCACAGGAGGTGTTCACATGATAAAAAACAAACTTACAAAAGCGGCAAAAATGCTTCTTATTCCAACGCTTCTCATTTCAGGGTTATCTGCTTGTGGGTACAATAACAATAATGGTGCACGAACAAAGTCGTATGATGGTTACAGAACAAACAATTATACAGGTCAAAACTACAATGCTACAGGATATAACAATACTGGATTTGGTACGTACAATTACCCAGGGTATGGTGTAAACAATTATACCGGTATGGGTACCAATAACTATACAGGTACAAATAACTACACGGGAAATGGCTATCGTAATTACACCTATGGAACAACCAATACAGCTACCCGACAGGTAGCAACGAAAGCTGCCAATACAGCTGACAGTATCCCCGGTGTAAGTAAAGCCACCGCTATTGTTCAAGGAAATAGCATTGCTGTGGGAATTGATGCTGCTAGCAATAAAACAGATCTTCGCACACTTGAGAAACAAGTCCAAACTGCGGTTCAAACACAAGCACCAGGATATACCGTATATGTAACATCCGACAGCAAGCTTCATACTCGAATTCAAGATGTGTATCGAAACTTAAATACAAATAATACAACCAATACCACTACGAACCGTGGCTTCTTAAACACGAATACTATAACACCAGGCCATCCTGTTCGTGATCTTGGCGGAGACATTACAGGTATCTTCCGAGACCTCGGGAGAACGGTGACTGCACCTCTTCGCTAGGTAAAACAAAGACCCGTACTTATTGGTACGGGTCTTAATATGTTTTGTTTATTCTTTGTTTTTATGCAATACCTTCGCCCATGGACGGCCATTATACCAGTCAACTCCAAGTAAGAAATTAAACCATAACAAATAATTTTCGTATAAAAAAGACTAGACAAATTTCTTCAAAAAAAACAAACACACTAAGCCAACGGCATTAGTGTGTTTAATACAGATTTTTAGAAGAAATGCTTCTCCTCAAGATAATCTAAAATCTGGTCTACAGCCTGTTCAATGGAAAGGCGATCTGATTCAATAACTAATTCTGGATTATGAGGCTCTTCATAAGGAGATGAAATCCCTGTAAATTCAGGAATAATTCCTTGTCTTGCTTTCTCATACAATCCCTTCGGATCACGATTCTCACATTCGGCAATATTACATTTTACATAGATTTCGATAAACTCGCCAGTTTCTACAAGGCTACGTGCTAAATCACGGTCCTCTCTAAAAGGAGAAATAAACGCAGTTAACACAATTACACCCGCATCAACAAACAACTTTGAAACCTCAGCAATACGACGAATATTTTCTTTGCGATCCTCTGCCCCGAATCCTAGGCCTTTATTTAGCCCATGACGAACATTATCTCCATCTAGAAGATAGGTGTGACTGCCACGTTCGAACAATCTTTTCTCAACTGCATTAGCAAGTGTTGATTTCCCAGCACCAGATAATCCCGTAAACCATAGGATTCCGCTTTTTTGGCGATTTAGCTGCTGACGTTCCTGCTTGGTAATAGTAGTAGAATGCCAAACAATATTCGCTGTTACTTCAGTTGACATATTTAGTCCCCTCTCCTATACGCTAGGCACACGAACGCCACGGATTAATACTTCAACTACTTCTTTACGACTAAACTCTGGTGGTGGAACTTCTCCATTGCTCAACATTTGTCTAACCTTTGTTCCAGAAAGAATCAAGCGATCTTCCATTGAATGTGGGCATGTCTTGGTTGAAGCCATATTTCCACATTTTTTGCAAAAAAAGCTATGTTCAAAGAAAAGAGGGGTGATCCCAAGCTCTTCAGGTGTGAAATTGCGGAAAATGAGCTGTGCATCATAAGTTCCGTAGTAATTACCTACACCCGCATGATCTCTACCGACAATAAAATGGGTGCAACCAAAGTTTTTACGAACCATAGCATGGAAAATAGCTTCCCGTGGCCCTGCATAGCGCATTGCTGCAGGGAAAACTGCAAGGAACACACGATCTTTCGGATAATATTTCTCTAAAAGCACCTGATAGCTTTCCATCCTTACATTCGCTGGGATATCATCCGCTTTTGTTTCCCCAACCAATGGATTTAGGAAGAGCCCATCAACAATTTCCAATGCACATTTCTGGATATATTCATGTGCCCTATGTACAGGGTTACGTGTCTGGAATCCAACAATTGTCTTCCACCCTTTAGAAGCGAACACCTCACGAACTTCACTTGGGTCTAAAGAGAATTCCTTGAATTCATTTTTCTCCGGTCTTTTAACCATTGTAATTTGACCAGCTAGATAAACATTCGGTCTTTCTAACAATTTGCAAACACCAGGGTGTGCTAGTTCATCTGTACGATAAACCTGAACAGCTTCAAATTTCTTATCAGGTGTATAAATTTCGGATAGCTCCAATACTCCATATACGACTCCATTTTGTACAAGCTTTACTTGATCACCAACTTGCAAAGTGGCGGCCACTTCTTCTGTAACAGGAAGAGTAATTGGAATACTCCATACGAGCCCATTTGCTAGGCGCATATTTTTAACCACTTCGTTATAATCGTTAGAACTCATGAAGCCAGTTAGCGGGCTAAAGGCCCCAATCGCGATTAGTTCAAGATCAGATAAAGAAAAATTGTCTAACTCAACTTCCTTTGTCAATGCCGAGTAATCATATTCCCCGTTAAATCGATTAACTAAAATTCCTCCGTGTGGTAATAAACTCATTTTTTATCTCCTCCAGTTCTTTTTTATTGATGCAATCCACATTCTGTTTTTCCAGAATTAGACCAACGACCTTCCCGGGAATCCCCGCCTCCCTCAACAGGTAAGGTACAGGTTTCACAACCGATACTTGGATAATTTTGATCATGTAGTGGATTGTAATCTAAGTTGTAAAGTTTGATATATGTCCAAATATCATCCCAAGTCCAATGAATAAGTGGGCAAACCTTAATAGATTGGAACCTATGATCCCGATTTACATATTGTGTAGCCGCTCGAGTTGCCGATTGTTCCCTACGAAGCCCTGACATCCATGCTTTTGCTCCAGTAAGCGTACGTGATAGCGGTTGTATCTTGCGAATACTGCAGCATAGATCTGAATTCTTTTTCCAAAGCTCATCCCCATGAATCTCAGCCTGCTGTTCTAATGAAAGATCTGGTTCAACAATCTTAATCTGAAGAGTCGGATATCGATTCTTTACCTTTTCAATTAACTCATAGGTTTCTTTAAAATGCTTATTCGTATCTAGGAAAACAACCTGTGCATCTGGGCGAACACGATGGATTAAATCGATAAGAACAATCCCTTCTGCACCAAAGCTACAAGCATAGATAAGTTCTTCCCCATAGTTTTGATAAGCCCACTTAATGGCGTCAAGTGCGTCTTTGCCCGCCAATTCTTCATTGATACGATTAAGATCCGTATCTGTTAACGTAAAATAAGTGAATTCGGAGCTACTCATATTTAAATTCCACCACCTTGGTCATTTATTGTACTTTTCTCCCTTCTCATTGTTTGAGAAAGGCTGATTAAACCAACAGTTGAAATAAACACACTAAGAATCATAAATACAACATAAAGATTAGGAGTAAGGACTAGATTCACCAAGGTATACGAAACAACAAGAGAAGATATAGGTGAAACAATCCATACCTTCATAATTTTCCGAATGACTTCCTTTTGCCAAAGTCTTAAGCCATTCTCTGCTGTCCCTACTCCAAGAATTGCAGCTGTTGTTACCTGGGTTAGAGGTACAGGAACACCAAAAATTGAAGCAATAATAACTAATGATCCTCCTGTTGCAGAAACCGTACTCCCTTGTAGAAGAGATAATCGGGTGATCTTTTTTCCATTTGTTTCAAGTACCTTTCCTCCAAGAAAGATAGCACCAAGTGCCAGGAAGAAGGAACCTACCCAAATTCCTTGCCCAGTAGTGATCATATTAGCACCAACCAATGGACCTACTGCGTTCGCGACATTGTTCATTCCCGCTGAAAATGCTTCGATACATCCACAAAGAATGAGAATCTTCCCCAATCCCTTTGCCCATTTGCCTCTACCCTCAAGCTCCGGCCATTTTTTCTGACAGACTAGGATCCCCTTCCCCACAACATAGGCAATCAAAAACGATATAATTGGAATAGCAATCCAAAATGCAACAATAAAGATCAAGCTATGAATATATACGGATTCATAGGCCACTCCAACACCGACAATTGCGCCTACGGTTACTTCACTTGTGGAAAGAGGAATCCCCATTAGGTTTGAAATAAATAAAGTCAATGTTGCGGATCCAAGAATAATAATAACGATGCTAACACTTAAAATTTCCTTTGGGATGATTCCATTCCCAATGGTTTTGACCACTTCATCCCCGCCTAATACAGCTCCGGCAAATGCACATAGTGCGACAAGAATCATAGCAGGACGGCGCTTGATTACCCCACTTCCATAAGCTGCACCCATAGAAGCAGCGGTTCCACTAGCCCCAATATTCATGGCAAAGAATAAAGCTACACCTAAAGCAATGAAGGTGAATATCATAGGTTAATCCCGCCTGACACCATTAATTCATATAAGAATACTAGGTTATATCGTAAAAAAAATTAACTGATACACTGTATCTTCTCGTGTAACTTTTTAGATATATAATTTTCTGTCCACTGTCCTTCTTCGGCCAATACAAGTGTTTGTGCATCCCCAACCCAGCTGGCAAAGGATGATAATAAATTGGTTTGTGTTAGGACCACTAGATCAAATTTCTCATTCTGAACGAGTTGATTCAGAATACGAGCTTGAATATACTGTTTCTCATAAAAACTCGTAGCGTGAATCGTAAATCCATTTACCATTTCTGTTTTGAGATTTCCATTTCCGGCTTGATTGAGCACAAGAACTTCCGTAGCATCAGGAATTGGCACACTTTCTAGAATAGAGGTCAAGGAGAAAGATTGTTCTGTCCAAATTATTGTAGGAATGATTCCTTTTCCCTCTAGGAAATCTGCAGTTTCCTGCCCACACGCAACCACTTTTGCTGTTACTCTTCGAATATCTATTCTTTGCTCACGAAGATACTCGAAGAAATAGCTAGCCTCCATAGAATTTGCTATTATGATCCAGCCATATTGTTCGATACGGTGAACGAGATCAATCCATTTCTGTTGTGAAACAGTCTTCCACTGATAAGCTGGAATCGAAATAACCTCTGCTCCCCACTCCTCAAGCTGGGAAATTCGGGCTATATTTGAATGAGGTTCATCTAGTAGAAGAACCTTTTTGCCTAATAAAATCTTTTGCTCAAACCAGTTTAATTGTTCTCGTAATTTCACCACTTCTCCCACAATAATAATGGCTGGTGATGTGAATTGATATTGTTTTGCCTTCTGTGAGATAGTTGATAAATCACCAACTAATGTTTCTTGTTCACCTGTAGTACCCCAGCGAATCAGAGCAACTGGTGTTCTCTGGTCTTTACCAAAACGAATGAGCTCGGCACTAATTCTAGCTAGATGTTTCATCCCCATATAGATCACAATGGTCTCCATGCCTGCTACCTTCTGCAGGTCCACTTCACCCGCTTCATTCTTCTCACTACGGTGACCCGTTATAATAGCTATGGATGCATTGTAATCACGGTGAGTTAAGGGTATTCCCGCATAGGCAGGTGCAGCAATTCCAGAAGTAATCCCTGGAATAATTTCGAATGGGATTCCATGATCTACACAAACCTCTGCTTCCTCGCCTACTCGACCAAATATGCAAGGATCGCCACCTTTTA
>DATFAS010000236.1:0-6386 GCA_035254305.1 Bacillota bacterium | reverse complement strand
TTTTTCCTTTGAAATCCTGGGTTTGTAATAACTTTGAATTTTCGTCATCAGCATTTAAAAATAAAGTCCCAGAAGGATTCATTCCCTTAATAATTTCTGATTTCGTTCTAGCTACATCTTCAATTCGACCACCAAGGTTATCGACATGTGCTGTTCCTATATTCGTAATAACTGAAAGATCTGGCGGAAGGATTGAGCAATGTTTAGCAATGATACCGGAATAGGCCATTCCATATTCAAGAACTGCAGCACGATGTCCGGCATGAATTTGCTTGGCGTGTAATTCAGTGTATGTCGTGGTATTTTGATTTCCTTCTGATTTGAAAATTTTCCATCTCTGCTCGAGGATGGAAGCAACCATTTCTTTAGCTGTAGATTTTCCTGCACTCCCGGTGATTGCAATAATTAGAGGTTGAAAAATAACATGTTCATCGATATCTTGCGAACGTAATAACGCCTTCTTCTGCTGAGCTAAGAAAGCAGCATACTGAAGGGAGTGTCGAACAACATCTAATTCTAAGTAAAAAGTTGGTGGACAGCCCGGGTGCCAGTTAATCTCATAAAGCCAAATCCGTAGATTTTCATCTAAACCTACGTCAATACCAAGCTCATCATACGAAACCCCGTAAATTTCATCCATGTGCAAAGCTAGTGATAAACCAAAGCGTTCCAACATCTTTCTAATATCGAAAGATTGTTCACCAAATTCCTGCTGAAGAAAAGGGTCTAGATAATTTGTAAACCCACCTGCACTAATATTGGCTTTAATAGCTCCATAGTTACCAACTCTGGGGTATATGGTGGTAATGATCCATTTTCCTTCTCCATTCTTTTGTACATGTATTCTTATATCGTAAGAAAGTCCATGTTTTGTTTTGGAGGGATTATAGCGTTGAACGATCCAGCTTTGGTCTGTAATGAGATCTCGAAGGTAATGGTGGAGTTGCTCCTTATTCAGGACAACTGGGGTACTTGATTCAATGATCTCAAATTGATCATTGGTTATTTGTTCAATATAGGTAACACCATTTCCTTTTCGCCCATTTCTAGGTTTTACGATGACACGGGTAAACTGTTGAAGAAATTCGAATACGATAGAATTATCTAGGATATCTTGGGTGGGTAGTAGGTAGGGGGAGAAAAATTTACCATTTTGTAAGTTTTCATAGACTTTCATCTTATTTCCAACGGGATAGCTGGTAAAGGGAATAGTATCCCTTAGATACTCAATAATGGCTTGGGTTTGCTCGTTATTTGCTTGGCTTTTGGAGTTGATGATTACATGTGGAAAGGGAACCTTGCGTTCTATCCATTGACCATTTTCATAGAACCAGCCAAGGATAGTTTGATCTTGGAGTTGGACCCTACCGGGTGAGAAATAAAAGAAATCAATCCCTTCTGCTTTCGCCACGGAAGCATAAGCATAGAGTTTCTTGATTGATCGCGGGTCTTTGCGTAAATCCAGCATACCGACCCATGTCATAATTCCACCTCAATTTCTAAATAGGCTTTAAGTGAAATTTGATTTCCTTTGCTGCGTTTTTGGCATTCTGCTTTGCTTGGTCTGATGTTTCACCTGTCGCAATGATATACGCATAACGTTGACCCATAGATAATGGAGCAGAGAGTAGTGCACCTTTTCTCGGTTTAATGTAAACCTCCTGAACGCCTGGGAACAGGTAAGCTCGATTCTTCCCCGTTACTCTTTCCAAAATTCCTCTTGTTGAGATGATCACGTACTGTGTGAAAATATTTTTTTCCCATTTTCTTGTTAGGTCTGGGGATAAGCCGAGTAAAACCTTTAAGGTTTCTTGTACTAGATTGATGCCATAAGCAAATTGGACCATTCGGTTCATGGCACCACCGGAGATTCGTGGATTTATTTCGATCATCTTCCATTGCTGATTAATTAGCCGTAATTCCAAATGGCAGGCACCTGTGAGCATTCCGAAGGCTTTAATGATAGTTTCTACCGTCATTTGGAGATTTTCCTTAAGCCTTGAATCTAAAGATTGCAGAACACTGTAGCCTGTGATGATGAAACGTTGTCTTTGGGAGATTTCCTGTTCAATAATGGCTATTATATGAACATTCCCATCTAGAACGAGTGTTTCAACCAAGTATTGGGGGCCATCTAAATATTCTTCTATTAAGATCGGTTGCTCGGGGTACTTACTTAATAAGAGATGGATACTGCTTGTTAGTTCATCATTATTCTCTACTTTAATTACATCTTTTGAACCGGCAGATTGTGGAGATTTAACCATTAAAGGAAAGGGGTGTTTTATTTGCTCAACAAACGTGGAGGTGGAATCCAAACCATTATAGGTTAAGTAGAAGGGAGTATAGGGTAAGTCTTGAAGAAATTCTCGTGTTAGGATTTTGTCCTCCATTTTCCGAATGGCTTCGGTGGAGAATCTACCTATACAGAATTCATCATTTAATTTGGTAGCTAAATAAACATAAGGATCAGTAAAGCTAACAATAGCTTCAATATAGCGCCCTAGTTCTTGTTGCTTTCGAATGATCATTCTGATTAACTCAATATTCGTCAGATCAACAAAAATCATTTGATGAATATCAGGAAATTCAGTTCTCTGTTGTAGAAATTTCTCTCTATCCGTGAGTAGAATGGTGAAAAAACCTAATTGTTCAGCTATTTTAATCGCATCACGACTTGACCCGGATTTCTGTGTGTTAAGAAAGATGATAGTCCTCATGATAAATCCCTTCATATCTTATTTGCGGGTATTTTATTTATCACAATCGTCAAATCCATCAATTATGGTTTGTTCCAATACATCATTTAGTTTAAAAAGTAGTAACATTTCTTTTTTGATAACATCTCTTAGCATTTTTCTAGCACTTTCATTGATTTCTAACAAATCCTTCCTCCCATAATCCTCGGAAGTGATCACAAATTGTATTTTCTCTGCTTCAGCATTAATAAGATGAGCCAATCCTAATTCCTCCATTGCTATGGAAGCAAGGAGCAAATTCAGAACATCACAACGATTAAGGTGCCCTAGGGTCATTGTGGGTATAGTTGGAAATGACAAGGTATTCACCTCCTCAAATTATTATATTTGATTTCTAGGAGGGGGGTATGGACTTTTGTCTTACGATAATAGCCCGAAAGACCTTGTTTAGAGAAGAGAGCTTAAGAAAAAAAGAGCCTAGTAAATCGATGCTTACGATTTACTAGGCTCTTATTCGTTTCTTAGCTTAGCGGGTATAAAAGTTTCTCCTGGTCCTTATACACCTTCTCGTTGTTTACTGCTAGATAACGAAGAGCTGTGGACCAAAGAATTAAGTCAATTTTTTCATTGCTAGTAGTTGCCTTAAGGATAAACTCAGGGAATGTACATCCGTAGCGTTTCTCAAAGGTAATTATAGATATTTGGTTCAGACGAGTCGTTTCCTTTAAACGTTCTTCTTCATGATCGATCTCATCAAAATATTCAAATTCAAAATCATCATCTATATGCTGGTAATTCATCGAAGAATTCCCCCTATTGTATCATCATAATGATGGAATTTTCACGCTTTATATTTCTATTCTATCTCATCGGGACGAAAAATTCAACAGTGGACAAAAAATGTCCCTATTTAAGTTTAAGATTTATTTTTTTCAAAAAGATGATAAATTATAAGAAGATAAATAGGAAAGTAGGAGTGATCATATGGGGGTTAACCAATTTATCCAATCGTTAGAAATACTAAACAAAATTTTGCCTAAAGAGGTCTCCATTGCTATTGCTGATTCATCTAGATATATTTATTACCAACCGAGCTCTGTGATTGATTTGAAGATTAAACCAGGAGACGATATAAAAGAGGGAACCTTAACATTAAAGGCCTTAGAGAATAGGAAGGAAATCTCACAAACCATTGACAGCCATGTATTTGGAGTTCCCTATTATGGGACAAGCATCCCAATTTTAAATAATGATCTTATTGAGGGGTGTATTACAACGATTTTTCCAGCCCATAGAACAAAACATAATTTCTTGGTTGGCAAAATTGAAGAAGGATGGATTCCTATTCCTTATGAGGAGATCCTCTATATATCATCGAGTGATGGAAAAACTTTTGTGCATACGAAGAACGGAAATTATCAAAATAAATATACACTAAGTGAATTAGAAAGAATTTTACCGAGTGATCAATTCTTGAGATGTCACCGTGCTTTTGTTGTTAATATCAATTCGATTGCTCAAATACAGCCTGATTTTCATTCCACATTTTTATTAGGGATCAGAGGGAAGAACAAAGAATTGGTTCCAGTTAGCCAAAAGTATTCAAGCTTGTTTCGACAGTATCTAGGTTTCTGATTTTGATTTAGCTATTTTAACGTCGAATCTTCTGTTTTACCTTACGGGCAATGTAATTCCACCGAAAACGTGTTAATTTTGAAAAAAAGCAAGTTGGGTGGAGGGAGATCTTCAATGTTAAAGCGCTTACGGCATGAAGGTTTGAGAAATCGTATTGTGACAGCAAGTGAAGCTTCTGAATGGATTAAGGATGGAATGACATTAGGGCTTAGTGGCTTTACTCGTGCAGGGGATGCGAAGGCTGTTCCAATGGCTTTGGTTAATCGTATTAAGGCAGGTGCAGATCACCTAAAAGTAAATGTATTTACAGGTGCATCTCTTGGTTCGGACATCGATAAGGCAATGGCTGAAGTTGGGATTGTTAACAAAAGACTTCCGTTCCAGGCAGATTCCGTTATGCGCAAAAGCTTAAATCAAGGGGATCTATTATTCGTTGACCAACACTTATCACATACTGCTGAGCTTATTCGTGGAAATGTGATGGGACCTGTTGATTTCGCTATTGTGGAAGCGGTTGCGATTACAGAAGATGGTGTGATCATTCCTACAACCTCTGTTGGGAACTCAAGTATTTTCGTTGAATGCGCCAAGGAAGTTATCGTGGAATTAAATCTATCTCAACCTCTTGCACTTGAGGGCTTCCATGATATTTATTCCTTAGAAAAACAGGGTGAAAGATCACCGATTCCTCTTACAGCAGCAGATCAACGTATTGGTACAAAAGGAATTGTTGTCGACGTTGAGAAAATTAAAGGTATTGTCATTACTGATCAAATGGATTCACCTTCGACAATTACACCACCCGATGAGGAAACAGCACAAATAGCTACTCACCTGCTTGATTTCTTCCGTAAGGAAATCGAAGTTGGAAGATTGACTAATAAACTAGCTCCTTTACAATCAGGAATTGGAACGGTAGCGAATGCTGTATTCCATGGCTTCTTGAATTCGGAATTTACAGATCTTGAGGTTTACTCTGAAGTGCTTCAGGATGCTGTGTTTGATTTATTAGATGCAGGTAAAATTACATTTGCTTCTGGATGTAGTATTACAGTTTCAGCCGAAAAAATGGAGGAAGTATTCTCTGACTTCAAAAAATATGAGGGTAAAATTGTTCTTCGCCCACAAGAAATCTCGAATCATCCAGAAATTATTCGCCGTCTCGGACTTATCGCTATCAATACAGCTTTAGAGTTTGATATCTACGGAAATGTTAACTCTACACATGTTATGGGAACCCATATGATGAACGGAATTGGGGGATCCGGAGATTTTGCTCGTAATTCCCGTTTAGCCATTTTCGTTACTAAGTCAACCGCGAAGAATGGAGCTATTTCAAGCGTTGTTCCTTTTGTGCCACACTTAGATCATACTGAACATGATGTGGATGTACTTGTAACAGAACAAGGTCTTGCTGATCTTCGTGGTCTTGCTCCAAGAGAAAGAGTTGAGTTAATTATCGAAAATTGTGCTCACCCAGATTACAAGCCTCAATTACGCGAATATTATAATGAAGCAATGAAAAATGGCGGCCAAACACCACATGTATTAGAGAAAGCTTTCGCTATGCATACTCGCTATCAGAAAGAAGGCACCATGCTAGCTAAGCCTAGTAAGGTTGAAGTATTAAACTAAGAGTTAAATAAGAAAGTCCACTAGAGATAGTGGACTTTCTTGATTTTATCATTCAGATTTAATTTATTATCATTAATGGGTAATCTTTCAGAGGTACGCCATTTATTGGCAGTTAGGAATGGAGATCATAGATAGGATTTCAAGCAAGGTTAAACAACAAGATAATTGCTCCTAAGAATCTAAGAAAAAGTAATGAATAAACGCTGACCATTCTTTATACAGGAAAAATAACATGAAGTTTCCAATAGAGAAAAAGAGAATAGATGTGATACTTACCCCGATATAGTAAAAGGGACTTTTTTTATTCTTTTTCTTTCTATAATCCTCTAAAGTAATGACATTCATTCTAGACCCCCCAGTCTTTACTCAATAGTTAATTGAGTAGTCCACAAACCAACTGAATTAATTGATATTTCA
>DATFAS010000235.1:0-13226 GCA_035254305.1 Bacillota bacterium | reverse complement strand
TCATGAAGTTGGTGGCTTTATTTTTGTGTAACAGAATTTCTAAATTTCCTTGCATTCGATCCACACATAGGTCCAAATAGGCTGCAATCAGTGCCTAAGAGCTTGATGCCAGCCAAGTTTTACCATGCTCAATTACATTTTCCAATCTAGTTGACGTCCACCGATTAGATGATAATGAATATGGTGAACCGTTTGTTGTCCATGTTCTCCAGTATTTGTTATCACACGAAACCCAGACTGGTCAACTCCCATTTCTTTGGCTACTTTCTGGAGGGCAAGGTGAAGACGGCCTATTAGCTCCTTATCTTCCTCTTCAATGGCAAGAAGGGAAGAAATGTGTTTTTTGGGAATGGTAAGAATATGCACAGGTGCAATCGGGTTGATGTCATGGAATGATACCACATCTTCATCTTCGTATACTTTTTTGGAAGGGATTTCTCCATTAATGATTTTGCAAAAAATACAATCCACTTTTAAAGCCTCCCCTTTTAATTTAATCTATTATAGTATAAAACTTACTGTTAATTTTACCAAAAAAAACCTAACTTGTCCTAATGATCGACTTTAATTTTTCCGTTTTCAATTTGATGGCCTAACATTTTTAGAAGTTCTAGGACTGCTGCTTTTGTGATAACATTATCACAGCCCCATTTCTCCAGGTGTTCGGCTAAATGAATTTCTGTTTTTTTCACAGTAGTGCGTCCTTTCGAAATCAAGGGTGTTAATTGCTTATGGTGCTACTCTAAATATTTCGATAGAATGTGAGTATTTTGGTCCGTATTTAAAAAATAGGTTAGAAAAATAGTTAATAAAAAAATAGAGAAAGGCGGTATAGCTTGAAGATTGGATATCGAACACTGAAAACTGCCTTAGGAGCTTCCCTATCTATTTTAATTGCTCAATCTTTGGGCTTGCAATTCTATGTATCTGCGGGTATATTGACGATTCTTAGTATACAGGTAACACGCAAACGATCTCTCATAAGCTCTCTCAATCGCATCATTTCTTGTTTATTAGGGTTCAGTATTGGTGCTGTCTTCTTTGAATTATTAGGATACAATTGGATAGCCATGGGGCTCTTAATCCTTGTTTATTTACCTATTTTGGTCCGCCTGAAGGCCCAAGAAGGGTTTGTAACGGGATCAGTTATTGTTCTCCACTTATACATAGCACAAGAGGTAGGCTTCGCTTTATTTTTGAATGAAATACAGATTATAGCCATTGGTATTGGTATTGGTTTACTGATGAATTTATACATGCCGAATAATGATCTTAGAATTCGGGAATTACAAACCAAAATTGAAGAGAATTTTGGCCGCATCCTCATGGAGTATGCGATCTATTTGCGAGTAGGGGAAAGTAATTGGGATGGAAAGGAAATGATTGAAACCCCAGAGATGCTTTCCCAAGCGAAAGGATTCACCATACAGAAACTTGAAAATGACTTTCTTAAGCAGCATGATACGGATTATTATTATTTCGAGATGAGAGAAAAGCAGTTCGATTTATTAGAACGTGTTTTACCAATTGTATCTCGACTGCATCAGGATGTACCTCAAGGAAGGCAATTATCTGAATTTGTAGAGGAGCTTAGCAAACATATTCATCCGAGTAATACGGCTTATGTCTTCTTAGATCAAATTGCCTTGCTACGAACAGAGATCAAGAAGACAGAGTTACCCAAAACAAGGGAAGAATTCGAAACAAGAGCATCCTTGTTCTATTTGCTCAATGAGTTTGAACAGCTCTTAACGATTAAGCAGAATTATTTAGATGAATTAACCAAAAAACGAAAAAAGGATTAAAACCATTTTTAATGGATGAAAGGAGTTATTTCCATGGGGAACTCTAAAGAATTTTTAGGCTTAGATATCGCAAATTTAGCTATCCAATATAAAAATAAACAAGTCTCGCCCGTTGAGATTACAAAGATGTTGTTATCACGAATCGATAAATTAAACCCAACATTAAATGCTTACATCACGATATTGGCTGAGCAGGCTTTAGAGGATGCGAAGAAAGCAGAAAAAGAATTAAGTAAGGGAGAATGGCGTGGATATCTCCATGGAGTGCCTATTGGACTTAAAGATTTGATTGAAACAGCAGGTGTTCGGACAACCATGGGATCTCAAATTTTCAGTGATTACATACCAAATCAGAGTGCTACGGTTGTCAATCTTCTTAAGCAGAATGGGGCTATCATTGTAGGAAAATTAAATACTCATGAGTTTGCCTATGGGCCATCTGGAGATGTCTCTTATTTCGGCGCTGTTAGAAATCCTTATGATACAAATAAAATGACAGGTGGGTCTAGTAGTGGTTCAGGTGCAGCTGTCTCAACAGGTATGTGTTACGGAGCACTCGGTACGGATACCGGTGGTTCGATTCGGATTCCATCGTCTTCGTGTGGCATCATTGGGATGAAACCAAGTTTTGGACGAGTCAGTAAATTCGGCGTGTTCCCATTAGGATATACTCTAGATCATGTTGGCCCTATGACCCGTACTATTCGAGATAATGCCATTATGCTGAGTATTCTGGCTGGATATGATGGATTAGACCCCTATTCGGTTAAGGAAGATCCGGAAGATTTCACAAGATATCTTGAAAAAGGGGTAAAAGGAGCAGTCATTGCCATCCCAACATCCTTCTACTATGACAATATCGAGGAGGAAGTTCGCTTGGCTATTGATCAAGCCAAACAGATCTATCAAGACCTTGGTGCTACGATCATAGAAGTTGACCTGGATCTTCAAGATGTTCCATGGGCTCAACTCATGACGATTCGCAGTGAGGCTTATGCAGTGCACCAAGAGTGGATGGAAAAATATCCTGATCTTTATCACCCGGAAGTCAAGGAACGTTTAGTAGCTAGTAAGGAAACGAAGGGCTATGAATATGTAAAGGCAGCACAAATACGCAGGGATGCCGTTAAGAGGTTCAATGATGTGTTTAAAACTGCCGATTCTCTTCTTGTTCCAACCTTGGCTATCACACCAAAGAATATCGGACAGCGAGAGGTTGAAGTGAATGGCCAAAAAGAGCATATATATTCTGCATTACTCCGTCTTAACGGGCCAACGAATTTAACTGGCTTTCCAAGCTTATCCGTCCCTTGTGGATTTTCTAGTGATGGTATGCCCATAGGGATGCAGCTGATTGGGAAGCATTTCGATGAGGCTAATCTATACCGAATTGGCTATGCGTTTGAGCAGGAAGTAGAAATCCCTTCATTGAGGTGGAATGTAAACCAATAGTTGAGAAATAATGAATTTGAATAGAGTCTAATGGTTATCTTAACCTTTAAGTGATAAGAAAACAGGATCATGTAAATTAGGTTTAGGAGGATGCATATGAGCGTGATTTGGAATGCTCTGATCCTAGTTGCCGGAGGGCTAATTCTCCTTCGCCTGGGAGGGCGAAAATCCATTTCTCAGATGAGTGTAGCTGAAACAATTGTTATGCTCTCTATTGGAGCCATTATTGTTGCACCGTTAGCTTCAGAAGGAGTGATGAAAACACTTCTTGCTGCTGGAGTGTTCATTTTATTTCTAGTTATCGTTGAATATCTAGGATTAAAGTTCAATTTCTTTGAAAAGCTAGTAACTGGTAAATCGGTTATTGTTTTAAAGGATGGAAAACCTGATTACGCAAATTTAGCTAAGCTCCGTATTACGGTGGATAATCTTGAAATGAGGTTACGGCAGAAGGGGATTGCTAGTTTTTCCGATGTTAAAATGGGGACAATTGAGACAAACGGAGAGCTAGGTTATGAACTGATGCCACATGCTAAACCATTAACCTTGGCTGATTTAGAGAAATGGTTCGGGGATAAAATACAAAAACAGCCGGATAAGGCAAGGGGCCAGCAAAATCTATTCACAGAAGTAGAAAAGCAGGGGCATGAGCAACAGCATCCGCCTTATTTACAGTAAAGGGATCATTTTCTTAAAAAAAGTGCGACTAGCCCAAGGGGGGGACAAGTCGCATAGAAGGGATTTTACATTAGTACTGAGGTCACATCCTTATACTACTTCTACATGATTAATTGAACCTTAAAAAAATGTGAACTTTTTTTAGTGTACTAATGTTAGTAAGCTGGTTTTCTCTATTGATAAGAATATTGTTGTTGTTATTTTAATATATTTATCTCAACTAGGGGACCCGGATGGGTTCTCTATTATTTTAGGAATAAAAAAGGGCCCTTGCGGGCCTAATCTCTCAACGCTAAACAATACCTGTGTTATTTAGCTGATTTCATTATATTTGATACGCGAAATATTAGCACTAGAAATTATTTACCAACCGTATTATTTTTAAAAAAATTTAAATGAGAAGTGTTTAAAAGGTAGAAAAAAGAAAATCATTTCTGTTAAAGTTCATTTAAAATAGATAGAAGAAAAATTTTATAGAAAAAATCGAACGAAATGAAAATAAGTAGTGTATATAGAGTGAAAGAACCTTGGAGGAAAATCATGAACAAGTTGATCCGCCGGTGTAAAGAACAGAATAAAACCGCGTTGGGAGAACTTTATGAGCAGTACAGTAAGCAAGTGTATCGTACGGCTTTTTTGCTTACTAGAAGTGTTGCAAATGCAGAGGACGTGACCCAGGAAACTTTTTTGCGAGTCTTCACAAAGCTTGGGAGTTATGACGAGACGAAATCGTTTGAGGCTTGGTTGTATCGAGTAACTATTAATGTAGCAAAAAACTATTTTCGAAAAAACAAAGTGATGCGTTTTTGGGAATTGGTGACAGGTCGTGAGCATGAGACACCAGCCGATTATGTTTTAAAGCGGGAACAGGATATTATGTTGTGGAATCAGATTCGTTCTTTACCCTATAAGCTGCAGTCAGTGATCGTGCTGAAGTATTTAAATGAATGCAGTCAGGAAGAGATATCCGAAATTCTCGGTATTCCTGTTGGAACCGTTAAATCCCGCCTTAACAGTGGCTTAAAGAAATTGCGTAATCAGATCTCGGAAGAATATACAGATTCCATTCAGGAGGTTATCTGCCATGAATGATTTAGAAAATCAAATTAGGCGTACCTTTGATGCTGCTTGCGACGAATTAGTGCTTACTCCTAGAGTGAAGGATGAAGTGTTTGAGCAACTTGAACAACTTGAACGAATCCCACTTCCTTATTCAATGATGATTCGTATTCCTGTTGTTGTGTCCTTTTTTACTACGATTATGTCTGTTCCTATTGCGGTTTACTAAATGGAAGGGGTTTATGAACAATGTCTGGAATGACAGTTTCTACTAAATCAAAAAAAAATGAGCTATGGGAATGGAGTAAGGCCTTAATTATTGCGATTGGTTTGGCCTATTTCATTCGTTCTTTCCTCTTTGCACCTTATGTGGTGGATGGACATTCTATGGAAACCACGCTCCACGACCAAGAACGAGTATTTGTGAATAAACTAGTTTATCTTGTTAGTGGTCCGAAGAGAGGGGACATTATTGTCTTTCATGCCACCAAGGAGAAGGACTTTGTGAAGAGAGTCATTGGGCTGCCTGGTGATAAAGTACAAGTGAAAGATGATCTGCTCTATATTAATGACCAGAAGGTAGATGAACCCTATATAGAAACAGAGAAACAACAGTTTGAAAAACAAGGTAAAATGTTTACAGGAGATTTTGGGCCTGTTGAGGTGCCACAGGGAAAAATATTTGTCATGGGAGATAATCGTCAAAATAGCCTTGATAGCAGATTTGAGAAGCAGTTAGGCCCAGTCGATGAATCCCAAATTGTGGGTAGATCCGAATTTGTGTTCTGGCCGTTGACTAATATTCGAAAATCATAAGGAGAAAGTAGGCTTGGTTTGCTCATCAAACCAAGCTTTTCTATATGAAAATTTAAATGGAAATAAACAGAGTTTACCTATATATTAGATAATAAAAGAAACAATTGTATGAAAAAGTTCAAATTCGGGGTTGGGAGAGGAGAATTCCATGCAAGCGGCAATTCGAACGGGGACTGTAACACAGCCCACTATTTATCGGATTTTATTTGCGATTAGCTTTGTTCATTTGTTAAATGATTCCATGCAGTCTGTTATACCTGCTATCTTTCCTATTTTAGAAAATTCATTGCACTTAAGCTTTAGTCAGTTAGGGTGGATTGCCTTTTCCTTAAACATGACGTCTTCGATTATGCAGCCGATTGTCGGTTTATATACAGATAAGTTGGCATCACCATTTCTTTTACCATTAGGGATGGGCTCTTCATTAATTGGTATGCTAGGACTTGCTTACGCAAATAGCTTTCCTCTCATTCTTTTATGTGTTGTGTTTATAGGACTAGGGTCAGCGGCCTTTCATCCAGAGGGGTCACGTGTGGCCTACATGGCTGCAGGAAACCGACGTGGTCTGGCACAATCGATCTATCAGGTTGGAGGGAATGGTGGTCAATCATTAGCTCCATTAATGACAGCCCTAATCTTTGTCCCCCTTGGTCAATTTGGGGCGATTTGGTTTACAGCTGTAGCTGGATTAGCTGTTCTAGTCCTTATTTTTGTTTCGAATTGGTATCGTAAGCAATTAGTTTATTTTCCTCGCAAGAAGAAGTCAGCTGTTTCCAAAGAAGTGAATGCCAAGCGACGAAATCAAATTATTTTTGCCATGGTGCTTCTTATCTTCTTAGTTTTTGCAAGGTCTTGGTATTCGGCAGCAATATCGAATTTCTATCAATTTTATCTGATCAAAAATTATGGATTATCTATTGAAGGGGCTCAATATTATATTTTTTCTTTCTTGGCAGCAGGGGTATTAGGCACTTTCTTCGGTGGACCTTTGGCAGACCGCTTTGGTAAGCGAAATGTTCTTCTATTCTCTATGCTAGGATCAGCTCCTCTTGCTTTGGTATTGCCCTATGTGGGTCTAAATTGGGTATTTCCTATCTTTCTATTAATGGGTTTTATTCTCCTTTCTAGCTTTTCAGTTACTGTTGTATATGCACAGGAGTTAATCCCTGGAATGGTAGGATTGGTTTCTGGGTTGATTGTAGGCTTAGCATTTGGGATGGGGGCTTTAGGCTCTGTTGTTTTGGGGAAACTGGCGGATCTTTATGGATTACATTTCATCATGATATTCTGTAGCTTCTTACCGATACTTGGAATATTCACTGTGTTCTTACCGTCTGATCAAAAACTTAAACAGTGGGAAACTAAGGTGTAGTGAAAATAAATAAAAAGACAAACCTATGAACTTTCTGGAATTGATTCATCCGTTCTTGTATAATGACTAGGGCAGCTGGCTTTAAGGCTTAGTTGCCCTTTTACCTTTATACGAAGTATGCAGATTAGAGAGTGTAATGAACATAAGTAAATCGATATCTCCGCAGATTTTCGATATAATAAGATGCAGAGAGAACGAGGTGAGACTGAAATGAGTGGTATTGTTGGATACATAGGAAAACGTAATGCACTGCCTATCCTTCTGGAGGGCTTAGATAAATTAGATTACCGTGGATATGATTCGGCAGGTATTGCGATATCTACGAAGAATGGTATTGAAATTCGCCGTGCTGTAGGTCGAATTAATCAGTTACGGAATTTTTTGCTTCATGAGCCTGTCTCAGGAGGTACACTAGGGATTGGCCACACCCGTTGGGCAACACATGGGATTCCATCGGTGGCAAACTCTCATCCATTGTATGGATGTAGTACGAAGTTTATTGTTGCTCACAATGGTATTATCGAAAATTATCCCCAATTAAAAAAGAGCCTAGTTCAAGCAGGTCATAAATTTGAAACTGAAACAGATACGGAAGTGATTCCTCATTTGCTAGAGGAATATGATACAGGGGATTTAGAACAAACAGTTAGTACGGTTCTACCTTTGATCAAGGGCTCTTACGCCCTTGCCATCATGTGTCAGGATCAACCGGATCGTATTGTGGCGGTATCACAGGATAACCCCTTGATCGTAGGCTTTGGAAAGGGAGAAGCTTTTATCGCTTCAGATATTACTGCATTGCTTTCCTATACGAGGGAAAGCTACCCTATTAAGAATGGGGAAATGGCGGTTCTTACAAGGGAAAAGGTCACCATAAAAAATTTATCAGGCGAATTACTGGAACCTAAGCGGACAATTGCGGGCTGGAATGTATTAGATGTGAGCCTTCAAGGCTATGAACATTATATGTTAAAGGAAATTTTCGAACAGAAGAAAGCCATCGAAGACACGCTTGAGGACCGGTTATTATTAGATGGAGTGAGCCTTCCAGAACTAGATCGTGTTTGGGATGAGCACATGGTTCAAGGATTTAAAAAAATAGATATTGTTGCTAGTGGAACATCTTATCATTCTGGGGTTATTGGGAAAAAGGTACTCGAGCAGTTGCTTGGCCTTCCAGTGGAGGCGAGCTATTCATCAGAATTTCGTTATGATCATGCACCATTGAATGCACAGAATCTTGTAATCGTTCTAAGTCAATCAGGGGAAACAGCCGATACGCTGTCGGCCCTTCGTGAAGCGAAAAAATACAATTGCCCGGTTATTGCCATCACCAATACAGAGGGAAGTAGTATATCTCGTAAGGCAGATGCTACGATCTATACGAAAGCAGGACCTGAGTTAGCAGTGGCCTCTACAAAGTCTTATACTTCTCAATTAACAACGTTGATCTTAATAGCCATATGGCTTGCCAAAAAGGGAAATGGTGTAGGAGTGTCTCTTATTCCCGACTTACTTGTAGCCCTACAACGATTACCTGAGAATGTAGAATCAACACTTATCATGACACAAGACGCTATTGATCAGTTTGCTCAAGTCACCTTCGACCAAGAGCATCTGTTCCTAATTGGTAGAAGCCTTGATTATGTCCTGGCTTTGGAGGGGGCACTTAAACTTCAAGAGGTTGCCTACATCCATGCAGATGCCTATGCGGCAGGGGAAATGAAGCATGGAACAATGGCTCTCATCACACCAGGTGTTCCTGTTATAGCCCTTGCCACTCAAGGACAAGTAATGGACAAGCTAATTAGTAATATTAAGGAAGTGAAGGCAAGAGATGCCTTTGTTGTTGGGATAACAACGATTAGCGATGAGATATTGAGTGAAGAAGTTGATCAGGTCCTCTATATCCCTGAAACCCATCATTTATTGATGCCTATTCTAGCAGCGATTCCTCTCCAATTACTGGCCTACTATTCGGGTACAGTACGCGGGCATGATGTTGACCGTCCAAGGAATTTGGCCAAAAGTCTTACAGTGGAATAAAAAGTGGTTGTTCTGATAATTAACTGTCTCCCAACAACAAACCCTGAAGCCATACAATAAACCCTGACGCTATACAAAAAAACGTGACGATCATGGGGAAATAATTAGGGAGAATGATCGAAGAAAATCAGAAGAACCGAGAGAAGCACCATTGGTACTTTCCCTCGGTTCTTTTTTCTTTTCCACGTTTCATTCCAGTTGTATCATGGCTTGAGCAAGGGGAAGACAAGAGTAGAACCAAGAATAAACGCAAGGGGATCTCCAGTTTTTTGCTCAGCTATTACCCTTGCTTCGTCACGCTTTTTTGTCATTTCCCGAAACGAATTCAGCCTGTTTCCTCAGCCTTTTTTCCCCAGATCTCCTTCTTCTCTCATCACGCTTTATTGTTAGGTGTTTTTCTCCAAATGTGCCTCAAGCCCTTGTGGGAAAAGGCTTTGAGAGAGGTGAGGGAGAAGATGGGGGAATCGTCAAGCTTTATTGTATGGGGACATAGTAGGGGAATGTGAAAGAAATAAGGAATAATAGGAAAAGTTACTACTTAAATTAACAACAATTTGCAAGTAAGGGGTTGGGGAGATCCTTAATTTAAAGCTTTTACTTGTCAGCTGTGAGAATTAGGTATGCAATTATGCATAATTACATGGTTGATAATTTTAAACAAACTTTTATCATTGAAAAGAGAGTCTTTCCATTGATAAAAAACTCTTTCCATAAACTGGACAGAATCAGGAGTATTTCCTGACTTTGTCCAGTTTTTTTTCCAGAATAAAAGGGGGAGAGAAGCAAGGGTAAAGGGAGCAAAATCACTTGATTTAGATACCAGAGCAAGGGTGAATGAAAGAGTTATGCAAGGTTAAAAACCAGAAGAATCAAGGCTTTTGCTGGTAAGATTAAGAAGAGAAGATGCAAGGGAAAAGGCAAGGGAAAATAGAGAGAAAGCGGGAGGGAATAGAAAAAAGTGGTGTGTGAAATTGGAAAAAAGAAGAGAAAAAGAAAGGGAAATTGAAAGACTTTTTTATCACAAATTTTCCTACATTCAAGACAAACGCCTTCCCTTTAGCCTTAATCCATTGAAAAACTATTTTATCACAAGTTTTCTGTCAACTTGGCAAACCCGCATGGGATAAGGGTTGGAGGAAATGGAGAATGGAAAGACTTTTTTTTAGGTTATCATAGTAGGGAAGATAATTTAGATCGAAATTCCATAACAAGGTTCTATAATGTCATCGGAAAATTTTCTGTTGAAAAAAGGTTCTTGGAATTAGATATTGAATAAATAAAGAAGGCTATCATTTTGATATTAAACAAAAGGTAAGCTTTTGACAAAAAGATTTCAATACCATTGGGGTGAGTTATTAATGAATTCACACATTAATTTAGCTGAAATAAACTATATCATACAAGCTATGTCAAAATTAAGATCGTACGCTAATATTACAGAAAGGTTTATTCTTGATTCTAACTTCATTGAAGTAAAATCAGGAATGTTATCAATTAATGGAAAAAAAGAAATGCCATATTCCATGCCGAAATTAAAAAACATGCATATCCTTAACGTGTTTCCGCATATTTCAAGATCTTCACTTTTCATTACAATAGTTTCAGCTTTTGAAAAATGCCTCTATGAACTAAGTGATTTTATTTCGGTTCATAAAAAAATACCATATAATCATAAGAAACATAGCCACCTGTCATTGTTTGAACGAATTGAGATGTACTTAAAAGATGAAGTAGGAGCAGTATTGTCAGCAGGAAAAGAACGAGAAAAAATTATAAATTTTAATCTTATAAGGAATTGCCTTGTACATAACAATGGGGATATATGGGATAAAACAGAAGGAGACAAAAGAGAAAAATTGATAAATGCTATAAATAAAAACGAGCTAATATCATATTCATTAATGGATATAATTAATGAAGTGCTTTCAGAACAGCAAGTACAGTTAGAACCAACTTTAATAATACCAGACCAAGATGCACAACGTTTCTTTTTCTTAAAAGGATTTTGTTTCCAAGTATTAGATACTTATGAATCTTATCTTAAATCTCTCTTTGATCTCAATAAAGATTTGTGACATTGGTGTCTCCCTACAACAAACCCTGACGACAAACAAAAAGTGTGACGATGATGGGAAATAATGAGGGAGAATGATCGAAGAAAATCAGAAGAACTGAGAGAAGTACCATCGGTACTTTGCCTCGGTTCTTTTTTGTTACATCGATTTATTGCCGTTATTTCAGGATTGAGCAAGAGGAAGAAGCAAGAAAAACACAAGGGGATCTTCAGGCTTTGTTCAGCTATTACCATCGCTTCGTCACGCTTTATTGTAAGATGTTTTTCTCCAAATGTGCTTCAAGCCCTTGTGGGAAAAGGCTTTGAGAGAGGTGAGGGAGAAGATGGGGGAATCGTTAAGCTTTATTGTATGGGGACATAGTAGGGGGAGTGTGAAGGAAATAAGGAATAACAGGAAAAGTTACTACTTAAATTAACAACAATTTGCAAGTAAGGGGTTGGGGAGATCCTTAGTTTGAAAAGAAGCCTTTACTTGTCAGATGTGAGAATATTAGGTGTGCAATTATGCATAATTACATGGTTCTATTATAAACGTTTGAAAAATCATGGTTATTTATCGAATATATGAAAGAGGATTTAGAGCTGATATCGATTCTGTTTAGAAAAGAACCGTGGGAAAGTATCAATTGCACTTCTCTTATTTTTTCGTTTTTTTCTCAACCATTCTCCCTGAGTATTTCCCGATTATCGACACGTTTTATTGTATATCGTTAAGCTTTTTGTGTGTCATCAGATTTTGGTGTTGAGAGACTAAAAAAGTGGTATTCCTTGAGATTACAAAACAATTGCATTTGAAAAAAGATAAGCATACTCAATAAATCGATCCAAAGTTATGCTGTAGATTTAATACCATTGTTCATAAATCTAATAGATATTAACCAGGGTGTGGTATACCCGAAAATTCATTTTTGGGCATACTACAGATACATACTTCGAATCCTCCAATATATCCTCTATCAATCTCTTAATCTTTTTATTATTCCAATCGAATCCATTATGTATTTGTACTTTATATGCGGTAATACTCTTATTTTGACTTGCTAAATCCTTTTAGCACTTTGTATATTTCTCCTTTAATATGATGTTACAATTTGGTGACAATAATAGATTTGTGATAAATATTACTTTAATTATAATTTTGATGGTATATTTTGGCTAAGGTGGTATATTCGACAAAAATAGGAGGGATATTGGTGAAATTTTCAATTGGAATGAAGATAATCGGTTCATTTGTGATAATAGCACTATGCATAGTTGTCACAAGCTTGATATCTTTTTTCGCAACGAATAATTTGAGTAATTCGTATTCAGAACTCATTGATCGAAGTGTAACGGTCAAAAGTAATTTACAGGATATTCGATTTTTAACATCTGAACAAGCACTCAGTCTCCGAGGGTATATGCTTACACATGACCAAAAATATGCGGATGATGTTCAGGAACGGAACAAGGCATTGTCTGAACTAATCCAGGTGACAATGCCTATCGTTCAAACGTCGGAAACGGCAAATCTGCTTAAACAAATAGACGCCGACAACAACGCTTTTAAAAATATTGCAGATGAATCTATTGCAATAGCTCCAACCAGCTTTGAAAAGGCTACCCAAATTACCATGGAAAGGGCGATTCCTGTTACAAAGAGGCTTTTACAAAAAGCAGATGATATCGTAACTATCCAACAAAAAGCTATACAAGAACAGGTACAGATAAACCATCAGACATTGAATAATCTCTCTCTGACTTTAAATATCATTGGAGTAACACTTGTTATTCTTTCGATTACAGTGGGGATTATCCTTACCCGTATGATTGGAAATCCACTACGTTTATTGACTGAGAACGCAACTAAAATGGCGTCTGGAGACTTGACCGTTCCATCCATTCAGGTAAAAAGCAGAGATGAAATTTTCAATTTAGCACAATC
>DATFAS010000234.1:0-20483 GCA_035254305.1 Bacillota bacterium | reverse complement strand
ATGAACAGCCCACCGGTGAGGGAGCCATGCGATTACGGCGAATACAATTCCGGGAGTAACGTAAGGGATGGAATAACCTTGTTTCCAAACGAAATAGGAAATGGTTAGAGTAAATAGAGAGATCCCAATCCTACGAAAGAGCCCATCACCACCCATTAAACTTAAACATCCAATTAATCCACATACAACATACCCAATAATTAAATAACTCTCATTAATCCCTGGATGCGTGTAAAGGTAGTATCCTACACAAGCAGCAATCAAGAAAAAAGCAATGCGTAATATCCCTGCAGGTGGGGATATGGTTCGACTAATCGAAGAGTTTGGCTCATCGATGTCCACGATTTTACCTGCTAATGCAGCCAATACAATTCCCGATGCCATAGGCAATGGATCGGCATGGGTTATCAATCCGAGCTCCAAGCCTCCTAAGGCGCTAATAATCGTATGTGTAGTTCCTCTCAATTCTGTCCCTCCTTAATGAAATAGGTACTGATAAAGAGATTTCGATAATTCTTTCAATCCCTCAACATATGGCCATAGCCAACTGAATTTTTCCGGATGAGTAAAGGCTACTGCAGATACTAAAATAAGAATGAGAAAGGGAAGGCTGAAATCGTGCCCTCCCTCTTGTGGTAATTCCGGATTTGATTGAATCGTTTTATTTTCTTCCATCTTTCACCTCAACGAGATCCTAAAAGAAATTTCTTTACTTTCGTTAACAAGCTACCAGAAAAATCAAAGGCTGTGCTTCCATCTGTATTCAGGGTTAAACAGGCGGTTGTTGGAGTGACCTTGTTTTTAAAATAGAACTCTTTCTGCTTGGTCCTTCCTTTGGTAAGCAACCGAGTTATATCTTCATCTTCCATCCTCTGCCCGCCAATTTCTCCGGAAACAAAAAAGTGACACCCAGGATATTGGTTACAACCATATAGCCATTTTTCGGATCCCATCTCCTTCTTAATCACCGTTCCTGGATCACAACAAGGGCATTTTCCGATCACTTTTCCTTTTTTAGCTATATCCTTTGGTTTGTTACCTTGCTTTACCTGATCAATGATCGTTGTTATGAGTTGATTTACTTCCCAATTGAAATCTCGAATAGATAGCTCCCCATTTTGAATGAGCTCCAGCTTTTTTTCCCACTCGGCTGTTAAGGAAATCGAGACGAGGGGAGAGTCTTGCAGTTGATCCATTAGGAAAAAAGCCTTGGGAGATGCAGATAAAGATTGTTGGTCCAACAGGATGTATTGCTGCTGTTTTAATTTTTCAATCGTCCCGGATCGCGTGGCCGGGGTACCCAGATGATATTTCTCCATTTGTTTAAGGAGAGATGCCTCGGTGTAACGGGAAGGGGGCATCGTTTCCTGCTCGTTAATTTGAACATCCCTACATGTTACGGGAGCCTTAAATTCCCTTATGGAATTGGCTGTTTGATGGTGTCCCCATACTTTTCGCCATCCGAGATCAATTGTGATGGTTTCTCGTGTGAGAAACGGATGCCTATTCACCCAGGTTGTCATTTCTCGCTTCAGGTCGGTGCCGCAGGAGTGATGGGCCGCTACAAAGGTTCGAACAATGTGGTCGTAGATATCGGCTAACTTACCATGCACTTTCCCGGATCTTCCTGTTGGGATAATGGCATGGTGATCTGTTACCTCGCCTACATATCGATCATTGCTTTGCAGGGACGGAACAGAAGGAGGCATGATATCCTCGTAACCTTGTCGTTTTAGATCCGTAAGGATGGACGGAAAACATGCAGCCACATCTGGCGTAACTAAACAATCTGCTGTTCGGGGATACGTAATCAATCCTTGCTCGTACAGCTCCTGGGATAAATCAGTGACCTCCGCAACCGTCAGATGAAATCGTTGGCTGGCCTGTTGTTGCAATAAAGATAGAGAAAGGAGAGTAGGTGGGGGAATAGAAACCGTTTCCTCCACCAATGTTATTTCTTCTGTCATTTTTTTGAGTGTGTCTTCTACGATTTTCTCTGCGTATTCTTTTTGATGGATTCGATAGCTTCCGTTATTGGAATCTACCCATTTCCCTACATACCTCTCTCCTTCTTGATCCTGAAAGGTACCTGTTACTTCAAAATACGTTTCAGATTTAAAATCCTGGATTTCACGATCTCGATCCACTACTAATTTAAGTGTTGGTGTTTGAACACGCCCTACCGTATAGGTTGTTGAGCTAGAATCTAGTGTACGGACTGCACAGGTGACAGCCCTTGTTGCATTGAGCCCAACAATCCAGTCTGCCCGTGCACGAGCTGCAGCTGATTGGAATAATCGATCATACTCTGCAGACGGTTGTAAATTTTTCATACCGGTTAAGATGGCCTCTTTTGTTAAGGAGGAAATCCATAAACGTTCAATGAGCTTCTTGGCATGACATTTTTCATAAATCCATCGAGCAATTAACTCCCCTTCAGGGCCAGCATCAGTTGCAAAAATCACCTTTTCAATATTAGGATCGAGCAACAATTCCTTCACCACTTGAAATTGTTTAGAGGTTCGTCGATTAATGATTAACTTTAAATCTGGCGGGATCATAGGTAGTTGATCCATACGCCAGGTTTTCCATTCCGGATGATAAGCCTCCGGTTGAGCCAAGGAAACCAGGTGGCCAACTGCCCAGGTGATGATATACTGATTGACCTTCAGGTATCCATCACCTTTTTCTGGTTTTCCTAGTGCATTTGCAATCGAACGAGCCACGGATGGTTTTTCCGTTAAAATTAAAATGGACATAGGTACTCCTTTCTTACTTGATATCATAAATGACGGCTTTTGACATAATGTTCGTAGTGATCATATATTGTGCAGGTAACACTCTCTGTACTTGATTACCGGTTCCGTCTTTGGCAATGACGGTTACATCAAATGAGCCGGTCGCATCCTGTGGGAAAAAGTGAGATCCGGTAAAGGTGGATCCACTTTGACTAAGAATAACCGTTTCTCCATTGCTAAAATTTACGGTGACTTGTGTAGCTCCAGGAGCATTCACTAACATATCAAAGTTGTACCCACCTACCACACGACAAGGAAGGGGAGTCGGAAGAGGTGGATTTCCTCCTGGGTCCCGGACAATGCGTGTCGTCTCAAAATCCGTAATGGACAAGGTTGTATCAATGACTTGCAACTCTTTTAACAAAGGCGTTTGTGTTGTATCACTCGTCTTTAAAACCGCATGAATGATTAAACTCGTAATGGGACTTGAAAAACTAACATACCCAGTAGCATCAACCGGGAGAAAGGTGGATCCATGATCTCCACTTACCGAAAGATCAATGCTTGTACCTGGTGGAAGAACTTCAGTTGGGTTCACTTGTATTCGACTGGTTGGAGTAGCCCACGTATATTCTTTCGTTTCCATATCTCGTGGCTGTAAATAGATTGTTGAAAAGGAGGCTAATCCATTATATTGAGCAGATAACTCCATGGCATTCCCATTTAAGACATACTTTTTTAAGGTGGTATTATCTCGGACCATCACAGATCCATCTGTATTGCCAGCCAAGCTAAAGGCATTGCTATCTGTAAATGAGACGTAAGCGTTTTGGATAAAATTCGATCCTGTCGATTGATATTCTTGGAAATTACCGGATTTCATGGTCAATAAATTTCCACTGTGAGCATCCATCACCGTTCCTGCTCCCATGACAGCCATGGAAGGATCCTCGTTGTACATAGTGCCCAATCGATAATAGTGAATATTTTCCTTGTCATCTCGAACAACCAGGTCTTCGCCCATGGTGCTAATTTGCAATGGATTTTCAATATTATTCAACATAATATCCAGTGCTGGAATCTCAATCACTCCGCTATTTGTCGGTTTAAACACGCGGACCTGATGATTGTCCAAGACAAAAAGTGAGTTTTGCGATTGGGCAATGGAAATGGCGGACGTAAACCCACTCAGTTGATAAGCAGGATCCTGAGTCCAAGAACCCCCGGCGTAGAGATACTTAGATACTTTACCATCCGAAGAAAGAATGTAATGGTCGTATCCCCCATCTGTCAGAGCTGCTGCAATGGGGTTGCTTGAAATGGAATGGGATAATTCGGTGTTTTTCACAAGATGCCCATTCCCATCATCCTGAAAAAAATCAACTTCTCCGTTGTTGATCGTGATGGTTCCGTTTAGATTGGTGGATACGGACTGTGCTCCATTAACTTCTGGAAGTCGTACCTCCTGTTTACTGGTATCTACAACGGCTGTGGTTTTGGTCAAATTTATAGAGGATTGGGAAGAAAACTTTTCGTCTACTAACGTATCCCCAGTTTGGCCATAGCATAATAATTGATTGGATAGGAGACATCCTACTAGACAGAAAAAGAGAGTCCATTTTTTCATTCTTGTGGACTCCCTATCCGTTGAATATCTTCAATTTGCCACTTTTTACTTTCGTAATTCCGTAGGAAAATCAAGTATTCTCCTTTATTAACGTGTTGATAGCTTTTGACCTCCACCGTAACACGAGAAAGAACCCTCTGTTTATCCTCACTTTCACCCATAGGTTCCACTTTTTCTACCTGGATATCTTCGATACCCTTGCTTAATAGCTGGTGGTCCTGCTTATCGATCCCAAACCAAGAACGATCCTCTGTTTTTAAGGAGGCCATAGCCGCAACAAGGGCATCCTTTGCCTGATCAGGTAACGTATGGGTAGGGTGGATATCCTCGTAATAATCAATCGGAATACGATGTTGGGAGAGAATATGATCCTTTTCCAGCTCATATTCTACTCTCATCCAATCGTAATGGCCGTTTTTCTCCATTACCACATCCGCCCGAATTTGGCTTAAGCCACTATCCAAATTCATTACACGAATAGATGGATAGGTGATATCGACAATCCGATAGGGTTCTTTATTCATCTTATGGATCTCTTTTTTTATGGTTTCCTTTTCCTGATTGACGATGGGGTTTGGAGAATCGTCTGCCTGATAGGAAACCATGGAAGGGGATGTCTGACATCCTAATATAGAGAAAAGGACGACAAATGTTGTCGTCCATAGCCCGATTCGTTTCATTATAAACCCCTTGTAAAAACAGTAACAGCAATGGATGCCACGTATCCAGCCACAAAAGCTAATCCAAATACAAGAATTTCTTTCAATCCTAGTGATTTTTTGATTTGTGAATCTTGATTTTTCAACATATTTTTTCATCCTTTCAAAATAGGGTGTTTTATCGATCGTCTGCTTCGGCAATTTGAGTAAAGTGATCATATTTTACAATGATTCCGTTGGATTCAAAATGGAGGGCTTCCCCATTTACTGCCAACGTCACAGGTGCGTTATTAACTACTTCTACTAAAAATTTAGAGGGATCCACCGGCATCCCATGCGTATTCTGGAAGAAAGATTCTTGAGCTTTGGCTTCCGCGCCAGCCTCATCGATGACAATCATGCCAGCTTCAGCTGTGGCCTGCTTATCCCATTTTGTTGCGCCTGCCTCAGCTGCTAAGGCTAACGAATTTAAAATGGATTTACTCTCATCCACTTGAATTCCAGCTGATGTGAGCTTCGTAAAGGCATAAACAATGAAAAGCAACATGTAAATTCCAAACATTTTTACGCCCATAATCCTTACCTTCCTATCACAGTCACGTAAAAATTACGCGGTCGGACCTGAATATGCGGAATGTGAAGATAATCAAATGCTTTTTCCGTTAATGATTTTTGATAATTGTATCGAACAGTAGCTGTTTCTCCCCATGGTACCTGATCTGTAGTAGAACCCGAAAAATCAAAATCATTCGGGTTCATTCCCATTGTACTTAAAAATGAATGTAATTCTGATTGAGTATCTGGGGTAAATCCCCGGTGAACCGATACTTTTTTTGTTAAAAAGGCGTCCACCTGGTTGAGTTGATCATCTACCGTTAAGAGCACAAAGAAATTCATGTAAACAACAAAGGTCATCATTAAAGCAAACAGAACTAAACTACCAGTAATGACTTTATCCATGTGTTGTTATCCCCATTACATTGAAATGCCATTTAACACACCAACAATCTTCGTAACTACCCCGCCAACCGAAGTAAACAAAGTACCCGATGGTGAAAAGATGCTATTGGCTAAACCTGTTACAGCTCCAGCAATTAATGCCGTTACAATAATTTGTCCCATGGTAAACTCCTCCTTAAATTTACATATCAATATTGGTAAATTTGCCAACAATGTCTCCAATGATTGGCAAAACCATCAGGAACATGAGGGCTCCAATATAGGCCATACTGCTAAGTTCAAGCATTTCCATTTCTTTTTCATCACTCATGGTCTCTTTTGCTGAGATTTCATCCTGCATCATTTCTTTCATATCATCAAAAGAACGGATGACATTCTTCTGATTTGATAAACCAGCCTGGTGCATCTCCCGAATGAGGGATAGCAAGAGGTTGAGTTCATCCGTAGAATATTTTTTAGAGATTTGCTCCAGTGTAAGAACTAGATTTCCATTCCAGGCTAACTGAACTTCCATTAGGTCTTTTTTCAAAATATCTGCTACCTGGATGACCAATGCCAAGGCTTCCTGTGGAGTAGCCCCACCTGTAATCTGTGTACGAAGTACGGTGTAAATTAAACGAATTTCAAATAAAAATCCTGCCTCGATATTGGGTTTTAGCATATACATAACCAGGAAAGGGAGAAGAATCCCTCCCGTTACTCCAACCGGCAAGGGAATCGAAGGTAATTGAAACAGGGATTCGATTAGAAAAAATAGGATAGCAATCCCTGTGAGTATGAAACTGAATAAAAAAAGATGGCGCGTTTGAATGGTCGGCCATCTCTTTCGTAAAAGGGTATCAAATTGATCGACAGCGCTTGGAACGATAATCCGAAATCGATTCCAGCCAGCCTCGTAAATTTTTTTCCAGGGCAAAAAGGGAACAGCAAGCAAGATCGCAAAAATGATTAACTCCCTCAGTGAGATCACCTCTTAAAATCTTCTCCGTAAAGCCGACATCATGTAGATAAAAATAGGGATAAACAAAGCAACCGTTCCTACTACTAAGGCCATAGCGCCATCCGTACTCCGGAAATAGGCAAGGGGATTTTCCATGACCTGAAAACTCATCACATACATGGATATGTTCACAAAGACCAACCCAATTAACCAAAACTGTTTTTTCTTCAAGTTCTGAGTTACGCGAGAAAGCCGGTTATTGGTTGCCACAACATCATTCATTAATGCCTTTACCGCTTCCCTTAGAGACTGGGGATTGTTCCTTTTTTCTTGTGCTGCCAGAATTCCAGCCAATACTTTAAAGATCGTACTCCTTGTTTCTTCAGCAAAGGCCATCATGGCCTCACTAGGGCTCTGAGAGGCATGAATTCGGTTTAGCATAATTTGATACTCTTTTTTGACCAGTGGTGGGCAAGAAGATTCAATTTGTTGCAGAGTATCTCGAATGGAATAGGACTGGCTTTCATAGGTCCAATCTAAGCTAGTTAGAAATTGAACACTGTCCCTCAAGATCATTTGTTGTTTCCTTCGTTCAATAATCACAAGAAATACAAAGGGGAAGGCAGCCATTAGGATAGAAAGCAAAAAACCTAACTCCGAGTTTCGAAAGTAAATTCCTGCGATTCCACCGGGTATCATGAGTAACAAAGCAAATAGAGTAAGTTTGTATAGATTACTATCCGTATATTCTACTTGTTTTTGGATTCGATTCGTCCACGTATTGGTTACACCAAATCGTTGAAGCCAAGATCCTCCCTTTTGAATTCCTATCATTTCTTGACGTTTTCTTAACTCTCGCCAACGGCTTAAAAAAACAAATGAGATTAACACAATGGCTATAAATAAGAAGAAAATCTTAATCAAAGTAAGTGTTTCACCCCCTGGTAAATAGATGGAGCCACGTATTCCAAATTGGCTAGTTTCTGTTTTAGTTCCTCATTTTCAATGAGGAATATTTCGTAGCTCTTGCTCGTTGGATTCCACAGATAAATTGGTTTGGCCTTTCCATTTACATGTTCATATACGCCTATAATTCGCCTTTTTTTTCCGTCTGAAGTGTATTCCACATCATAATGGCAACTAGCCAAAATATCATCCGATAGTGTACGTTTAACCGACTCCCGATCGGATGGATATCGCTGGAGATATAAATCCGTTAAGGCATCTAACAATTTTTTTGGATAACTGTGAAAGGTGGATGGACCCATCACATGCCCCCGGCGATTGGCCATGAGGATATTGTCCACTTCTTCTGGCATTAGGACCTCGGGCTGGATAATAAATTCTCCCTTTGCTTGCATGAAGTTCGCAAAAATGGCCGCTAACCCTTCCCTGTCACCAGACCATTTCTGAAGAGAATGGACATCCACTTTTTCACATCCAAGGAGTAGTAGATACTCTTTCAAATTCAGCTCAGCCCCGTTTTCACTAATTAAAAATCGAGGCGATATGGTTTCATGTACCTCCTTTAAAATGACGCGTAGAAGGGCCGTCTTACCGATTGCTCCTGGCCCTAAAATCATATAACAAGTTCCAGTGATGGCCATTCCCACTAGAAGGCTAAAAACCGATTTTGTCATGACACCATCATCCAAATATTTGTCCAGCATAATGCTTTTCATGTCCTCTACGGTATGCTTTCGGATATTAAAACCCACTGAATCTGACACAGGAGGAAGAGCCCAGCGTAAACGAGAACGATCAGGTAAGACCGTGCTGTTTAATCGATTATCATGAGCTGCCTTTCCCTCCCGGCTGTTCTCCGTTAGCCTAGCTAAGACCTTTTGTGCATGCTTTTCGTCCCGAAACTGAACCGGGATGGGGTAACGTTCCAATCCGATTATGCCCCAACAATCGTCGGGTGCGTTCGTGTAAACCTCATTGTAAGTAGGATCATCCATATACTTTTGAAAAACAGAATAGCCGTACATTTCGGCATATAGAGCATGAGCTGCCTCTTTGACAGAGGTTGTCCCAGATACATCAATTCCGTGCTCGATCAACATGTGATAGATAATATCTGTTAATTCTTTTCTTGCTTTCGTATTGGATAGGCACTTTTTTGTAAGTTCGTATAGATTGACACCTTCAATTTTGCCAATCAATTCTTGCACGAGTTCCTCAGCTTTTTCGAGTGAATATTTTCTCCTGGTATAGCTCCGCTTCCTACTCGTACTAGCTAAGCGTTTGAGTTCGATGACTGCCGGGTAGGCCATAATTTCCACCCCTTCCTCTTCTTTGTTGCTTTTAATTGATGCTCATGTCCTTGAAGTAGACCTAAATGGCTTAGAATTTGGTCTAGTTTCTCCCCATATTTATCTTTCTGTTTTCCATCTAGCATACTTTTATCCGTAAATGGCTCATGGAGTTCAGACAGATGAGGAAGAGCCCCGATCACCGGGATAGTAAGATACGAATGAATATCTACTTTTCGCTGTCCTAGGTTTTCCACCGCAATCCCCTTTATTTTTTCGATTAACTCTGGATGATGCTCAAATAAAGTCGATTGATATAAATTAAATAAACGCAGACCATCTTGATCTCCGTTTGAATAGGCAACTATTGAATCTGCAGCAATAAGACCAGCTACCGTACCAGGATTATCAAAGTGTGCACTCACATCCACAAACACGACATGGAATAGTTGCTTCAGGGCCATAAGGATGGTGAGTAATACGTCTGCACTAAAACTATCTGCCGAAAATGGTTTTCGTGTACCTGGAAGTAGGAAAAGGTTTGGATGTTTTTTGCTATTAATCGTGTTGTTTTGAATCATGGTTTTGGTGATAGAATCGGTAATCTGTTTGAATAAAGAATCTAAATTCATGATCAATTTCTCTGATTTTACATGGAAGAATTTATCTAAACATGGCTCTGATAAATGAAGATCAACTAAACAAATATTTTTATGAGGCATCATTTGAGCCAGGCGCATGGCTTTATAGTACAGACTTGTTGTCGAGCCGTTTCCTTCTCTTCCTGCTCCCATCCCTGTAATCAGTTGACCAAATACATTTTCATCAATGGAGATCTGGACGGGGGTATCGATCTCTCGTTGTAGCCATTCCTCTACTGTTTTTTTCATCGTTTCACTCCTTTACGGGGCCGTGGTAAAGTACAACGTACCCATATTTTTCTTGTTTAAAATTTTGTTCATTTGTGTTTCATTCACCATGACACTGATAGCTTTAGGAACTTTGTTCCCCTTTGCTTCAGAGGAATTAATGGGTATGTTTTGATTGTTATAGATCATCTTCACCGGCACGTTTGCAGCTAAGGTTTCTTTCCCTTTTCCGGGAAAGTTGCGTTCATCATAAATAAGGGCAATATCAACGATCTTTGCCTCTTCAGGAATCGTAATATCGCCCACCAGTTTAATTTCCTGTAAACTTTTATCTTCTGGATCCACGATATCTGCTTTAAGCACGGGACGATCCATTCGAATCCCATAACTAGTCACCTTTTTACCAATTAAATGGTTAATGTCACCTGTTTCCAATAAATTTTTTTCTTGATCGAGTACTACTCCATCCTTCAAAACTACGTCACTCTCTGTAATGAGGGAGCCAGGGGGCAAATTTTGAGTGGCAAAAATGCCCTTCGCAGCCGTTCCTTTTGCTTCTGCCTGTGTCATGAAATAAATTCCTATCAGAATGACAATGGCCCCAACATAACTGAGGATGTACTTGCTTTTTCGTTGCATGATTACCCTCCTTTACTGTGATAATGATCGATTAACTCTATTGTCGTAAAGTTAAAGCCGTCCTTTATGGCTCATTTGGCTAACAGATGGGTTCGGGGATTGGAACCTGCACAGGCCAGTAGATAGCAGCCACAACCAGTCCGAAAATGAATAACCAGAAGAGAATATCTCTTCTATGGCTTTTTAACCACTGACCTTTTTCACAATCCTTTTTAACCAATTTTCCTTCACCTGCAATTCTTCAATATCTGGGAAAAGATATCCTGTTAACTGACATAGTTCCTCTGTATAAGGATGTCTATGATGCGAAAGAACAAAGGGCTCTCTTTCTTTTTTTCTCTGTTGTATTTGTTTTCGAAAATGAACCATATGTGTGACAGGAGCATCCACCATGGACATGGCCTCTTTAATCGTCAATCCCATTCCCTTTTGAGCCATATTTAGTACATGAATTAATCGATCTGTATTGATTTTTCTTCTTCGCATGATCTCTGGCATATAGTGATTTTCCTGCAACGTTTCCATCGACATATTGGATATCAGCAGAATGTGGTCAGCTTCCCTTAACAAGGTGTATAACACTTCATCCATGATGGTTCCTGCATCGATAATCACCACATCAAATACTTCTCTAAGAGTTCGTACGATTCGTAATGCATCTCTTTCTGTCACTTTTACAGGGTTTTCACTTTCATCAATCAGGGATTGGGTGGGTAATACAAAGAGCCCCGTAGCTGGATCCTCTAGCATTCGACCTCTTACATCCTTGGGCAGCGTCTTTTCTTCAATCCAATGTCGGATGGTTACTGATGGAACGAGTGAAAAATGGGAGAGAATGTTTCCAGTCTGCCTAGTTAGCTCCACTAATCCTACGGACTTCTTCGAATAGGTTTGAATAATAGTCGCTAAATTTGCAGATGTTGTAGTTTTTCCAACCCCTCCTTTCCAACTATACAAAACAATTAATTTTCCTTTATCTTCTGTGTGCCTGTAGTTCCTTCGAAGTTCAGATTTCACAACTGGCTCTTGAGGAATTAGTTTTATATCACCCTGTGGTTCTACTAATTCCTCTAATTCCTCTTCCTCTTCCTCATCTTCATACACTACTTCTATTTCTTCCACTGTCGCAGCCATTTCTGAATGAGACGTGTTTAATATAAACCGGAGTTTACTGATATCCAAAGGAAGAGGAAGCAATTGAGATTTTGATTTCACGGATTCCCGCCATAATTCCATTGACGTTTCATGGGCAATGATAAACGTACTTATTTCTGGTTGGAGCTTCCTGATCAGAGATGCCAGTTTTGCGCCTGTCATATCAGGTAGAATGCTATAAATCAGCATGGCATCAAATTCATTCTGACGAAGTTCCTCAACCGCCTCTTCACCGGTACCCACCGTTCGTGTTCTAAATTCTAAATCCTTTTGTAAGGTTTGAATCCAAGAACTTTCTTCTCGGTGAGGGTCAACAGCTAACAGTCTCATGTACACCCTCCTTATATGGGGATAAAAATAACAGACAAAACAATCTGTCTGTTTAATCCAATAATAAATTGAAGTCTGGAATCGGATTGGGTTTATGACTTGCTAAAGCAAGCATATAGGCTTCCCTATCATGTTCGATTACCATTTGAATAGGATGATCAATTTCATGCTCAATGACCTCTTTCGCCATGATTTGTGGAAGGGCTTGATTTAAAATAATCTTTGTCCTTGCTTCAATTTTTCCCTTTGCCTTCCCAATGGCTTCTTCAGAAGGATCTAGTATTAAAATGTGATGGTCCTTTCCCTCAACGGAATTCCCATCTACCAGGATGTAATCATAATTGGTAGTTTCATGTCCTATTAACTCGTAGTTATGAATCAAGTCAATAGATGGTGTTAATTTGACCTTTGTACCCAACTGAACACCAAACCAAAAATGAACCCCCTTTTTTTGGTCTACAATGAGGGCTCGTTTTCCTTCAGTTGCAAGTGAAACTGCCAATTGTGCAATGAAAGAGGTTGCCCCGGAACCTCCTTTAGCAGCCTCTACATGAATGATTTGACCTACTTTCTCCTTCACCCCCCACTTTTCAATGACCTGCTTCATTTCTTGTTCGATCTGTGAAATGGAAACCCTCTCCCCGGAAACAGTACGGATTTTTGACCTTTTTGCCTTTGTGAGCAGCTTTTTTCCTTCGTCATCCTCATTGCCTACAATGACGATTCCTTCCGCTAATGCAAAGGTAGATTTCACTGATTGAATAATCTCTAATGATTGGAGAACACCTCCTTGAGCATTGGATCGAAGCGTAATCACCAAATCGACATGATCTACTTGTGCTAATCTTTCTTGAAGCGTAGAGAGATCACGGACAGAATATGCCTCGAAGTCTTGGTATAATTCTGCTAGTTTTTCCTTCAACACAGTCTCTAGACGATCATTTCCAATCGCAAGGAAGACAATCTTATGGGTGAGTTGCGGTGGGCTTGCTGCTTCAAAAAAAATGACATCATCCTGCATAGTTACCATAATCAGTCCTCTCTTTAATTAATAGCCTATATAATGGCCCGAAAATAAATTCGGGATATTATTGACGTGTCCATATTTTGAAATGATATATCGGATGGAAGCGATAGAGTTATCCACTGGATCCCATAGTTGATCATGACCTTGTAACTTATAATCTGTAAACGTAGGTGGCATTAGCTGACATAATCCTGCGGCATGCTGATATCCCCACTGAGTGCTGTACCATACCGCAATTGGATTATAGTCTAGTGGATTCCCACTACTCTCCTTCATCACTAAAACTTGCATTCCAGGTAGCCAAGAGGCTTCATCTACTCCCGCAAGCGCAATGGCTAATTTTAGGTCTGAGATAATTTCCTCAGGTGGCAACGGTTGACCTGGATCGGGTACGCCTGGTGTAACAGGCCCACCTTGTAATCTTGTAAAATACCTCCACATCATTTTGGTTTTTTCCATTTTTTCAGGTGTGCCCACAATAGAAAGTAAAGATTGATCGAGCATAATGTCATTATTCTTATTTACCCCGCCTAAAAATTCAGCAACAGTATACATGACATCATCCATATTTTTTCGATCTGGCTTAATCTTCATACAATTGTCCACACAGGCTTTATGTGATTCAGCATCATCACATTTATCACATGTTTTTAAACAGTTGACTCTTGCCTTAGATTCCTTATTTCCCTCCCAAAACTGATCCGGTAGATTAAAAGAATCTTTATAAAACACAGAACTAGTTGGTGAAAAGGATGTCTGCACATAATGAATGGCCATAATCAAGATCCAGTCTACGTTATATTCTTTTCCTGCATCCTGATAGTGAGGAAATAGATCCTTTGGTAAAGAATCTACTTTTTCCTGTTTAATTTCCTCATCACCGGATAAAACGCTGGAAATCGACCCTAATCCAAGCATAAATAATAGAGAAATTTGTAAGACCATTAGGGCAAGGATTAAAAAACTGCTAAGTGCCACAACGATTTTCCATACTTTTTTCCTTTTTAAAAATTGATATCCCCTGTAAGCAATTGCTAGATTCATCTTTGCCTCCTTTTCAAATAGAAAAATAGCAGATCCCAGTTGAAATCTGCTAAAAGAGGTATGCTATACTTATGAAAAGAAATAGACCTACTCTTGGGCCTTCTTAACAGGTAGAGTGGTCTATTTCTAAATACCATTGTCACTGACCAAAGATTCCTTTGGTCTTTTTTGATTCTCACAACTAGATACTTTTAAAATTGGCTTTTTCTTACCGATTAATTCTGTGGGTGATCCAAGACTTTTCCACGAAAACGGTCATCATATCCCAAGACGTAATCATATGGATCTATTTTTACAGGGATATCCATACTATCGTGGTTGAAAAACACTCGTGTAAAAATCGTATACCCTGGCTTTTGTTCATCTTTTCTCGTTTCAAAATTAGGTACCTTATACATTTCTTCCAATGTTTTAATGATTGCTACGGCTTCTAGTTGCCGCCCTGGCTGAAAGGGGGGTAATAACTTGCTTCCCATCAAATCTGCTGGTCCTGTGCTCCCTGGTTGATAGTACTTTGGCTTCATCCGTTGGAATTGTTCTTCCTTCGTTTCATTCTTTTGCGTATTGATATAGTCTTTCAAAAATAAAACAGCCCGTTGTTCTGCTGGTTTTAAATCCTTAAGCTTTGTTCCTTTTCCCTCATACGATAGGGAAAAACCAAGGTCCGTATCCTTACTTTCTGGTGTGGATACTGAATTCACGGGAGCTGGTTCCGTAGTTTTTGAATTTTTTTCTATTCCACTAGCTGGTGAAGATGCTGTCTGTACCTGAGATGACAGGTGTTGATTCTTATCTAAAGAGCTTTTCCAACTCCAAATTCCTATGATTCCAACCAATGCAACTCCAAGTATAAGGAATATCCTCTTCTTACCCATATGGCCCCCTCATTTCTATTACTTCCTCCTGTGTATAATTTTACCACCAACCTGGTATAAATTTAACCTAAATCTGGTACTCTACTTCTCTTTCTTTGTACTTGATTCGGATCTCTGGGCAACTCCAATTTCCTTGAATGTTGAAAAGGAATTTGCCGTACTATGCTATAGTCTTTCAAACGAGTAGGGTTCAATTTGATTTTATTTTCGTTTACTGGAGCTTGATTGCGATCTTGCCAATGGTGAATAGTAGGTTTTGTTTCCCACTGCCGATTAGATGTATCATCGACTTTTCTTTCTCTTTTCTTCTTTTCTATAACATTTTCAGCTCTTTCACTTACCCTTTTCTGTCCATAATTCTTCCCACGTTCAATTACATTTTCTGCTCGCTGTGGCTCTAGTTTTCTATAACTCCCTTCCTGGTTTCTCCCTGTCCCTCTCCCCACACGAGAACTGTTAATCGCATTTACACCTGCCTTTAATACAGTGGGAGTAATCGTTGTCCAAATCTTCGGTGAAAAAATGGTGCCTACCAAAAGGATCACAATATTTAAGATTTGCTTCACGATAATAAACGCCGAGAAATTTGGAATGAGTTCTACCACATGAAGAGCCATAAGAAAAATTCCTAAATAAAACGATGCTGCGATGATTAAAGCTAATGCAAGAAGCATAAAACCAATAAATCGTTTTAAGATCCCATTTCCAATTCCACTAAGTAATGGAACTGGCACAAAAACAGGAGAAAATACCGCCCCTACAACGAGAACGACTTGAGCCAGTGTTAAAAAGCCAAACAAGATACCAAAAAAAATAACTGCAACCAAACTTACTATAATAGCAAGAATGGACATCACGAGCCGATCCATAATCCCACCCTCAGCAAGATGGGAGGGTAAAAATTGTGGATCATGTTTAATCGTTGTATCCGAAAGGACTTTCACAAATGCTTTCTTTTCCGTAGATCCAGGTGAAAAATGAAGGATCACATCCCCCCAAGATTGGCCATATAGTAAGGGCACTTTATACTCACTATTTAGTTTATCTCTCTCTTCTGAAGTGACACTTACGTTTCCAAGGGATCCAAATTCACCAATTTTCCAGGGTTGCGTAACTGTGGTGTCCCATAAAAAGTTTCCGGTTTGTATAATCCGATCATTGGCTACATTTTCTGCATCTCCTTGAAAGGGGGCTAATTGAACGGTTCCCAGGACTGTTTTCCCTACATAATTCCCAATCCCTCGTGCAGAATCTACTAAAAAGTCGATGTTTTCAACCACTCCTCCCAGGGCAGCCACTAAGATCAAAGACATAAACAGATGGCGAAAGGCCAATCCCCTTCGCCCTCCTGCATAGGCCACGATAATAAATCCGCTGAGCACGAGGAAAAACAAAGAGGATAACCGTTCATAAAAGAAATCCTTCATGATGACAATGGAATCTTTTAATTGTCCCATGGCAACCGAGACGAAATCCAAGCTATAGGCATACTCTAATAGAAAGATGGCAAATCGACTGATAAGGACATTTAACATCATCACTTCGGTTGCTATGGAATTCGTCATGATGGACATCGGATCACCAATCACTGGTGCAATCCCGTCCATATGAAACCATTCTAGGCTCGTATCCCACACATAGTTTTCAGGAGGATTCAACTTATACTTAAAATCCTGATCTTGCCCGGAATATCCCATCGTTCCTTCATCCGGTATGAGTTGTTCAATCATCGAGTCTGCACTAGCCGAGATTGGTAGGACAAAGAGTATAATGGCAAGGAATAGGAAGAGATGTTTTTTAACTCGCATGTAGCTTTCGCTCCTTTTCCTTCTTCACCGTTGGATCCTCTACACTCGTGTTAAAGACTTCTAGCCAAGGCTCCGGTACATAGATCTTAATTTTATTGGCGCGCCCTTCAATATCTCGGAAGAAACATTCTCCAGACTGTAATTCTCGGAATTTCTGATAGATTTCCTCTCCTCGTTCCGTAATCCGCAGAAGTTCTAGGGCACCATCAATTTCCTCTGCATCATTCATTCTAAATGCCAAAACAACCCCTACATTATTGCGGATTTCAGGGCTGTTTACATCCGAGGCTTCTTGTGTAGCCAATAGCGGAACAATATTCATGCTTCGTCCTAACTTAACGATATCCTGAATCAACTCTGCTCCTTGCTTAATTTGAGTAAGCATCCAAACCTCATCCCCAGAGAACATACCAATTTGTTCAGTAGGCTTATTCATTAACATTTCTCGTCCAAGGGCTGCCACAAGATACATAATTCCTACGGATATTTTTTCCGTATCCGTCATGTTTTCGGTCTTGATTCCATCCCCTTCTTTCCCTTGTCGTACCCGTTTTGGTAACGATAATCCTCGTAGAGAGGCGACAACCAGTGGATAATCGGAGAGAGCTAAATCCACTTCATCATCTGTAAAAATAACCTTCGCCATAGGATCTCTTTCATATTGCTCTAAAAGACGCAAACATCTTCTTGCTTCATCGGATAAGTCCTTCTCTAATTCGGCTCTTTCCTCCATGATTTTTTTCATTTTTTCTTTAAAAACCGCCATCGTCCGCTTTTCAGAGAACATGGTTTCTTCTACTGCTACGGCAATAACATTGCTTCGTTCTTCATTTTTCGTTCCATTCAGCAAATAAATCAAGAAATCCTTGGCAATTTGCCAGGCACGTTCAAAATTATTGGACAAACGAAAAACAGGTAATTGGGTGGTTTCACCTGCCTGAAATCGTAATACCTTCATTTTTTTCCTGATCTCCGGAAACTCTTCAAAGCAATGATCTTCCCCCTTGGGATCCACACTAAATACTCGCCCTCCCATGAGTATACATTGCTTAACTAGTTTCTTTTTCGTTACTGACTTACCGCCACCTAGTGTTCCTAGAATAATAATAGTACCAGCGCGATCAAGTGGCTTTCTCATGGGCCGACCAATATCATAAAGCACGGGGAATCCTTGCATTGTATCCCCCAAGTATGGTCCTGCGGGATCCCCTACCGCGCTGTTGCAGTGAACCCCGCTACCAGCTAAAAAACCTGGATCAGCTGGCTGTTTCCAATGTTCATTCATCTCTCCACCAGGAATAAATACCTGGAACCCTTTTAACACATTTCCGCGTATGCGGCTAAATCGATAGAATCGAGGAGCATAAAAGGATTGAATCGCCTTAATCCGATCCTCCATCTCCCGATAACTAGATCCTGAAACAGCAAGTACCGTTTCAAAATTAATCAACGGCATACCTTTCGCAAATTTTCTCTCTAACCTTCGACCGGCATCCATAATTTCTAGATCCATGTCAGATACTTCCACATCATCTTCTTGTTTTGTTTCGATATCTCCTTTGAGTTCCTTTCGTCTTCTGGATAGCTTCCGCTGCTCTTCTTGAGGATCTGAAACCACAAATCGAATCGATACATCTGTTGGGAAATCCTGTGCATAGAGCCAATATAACCATTCCCCGCCCACATTCGGTATTTCCTCCGGAACATCTACCAACGCTAGGAAGGATTGATAGGACGTTCTTGCCTTCTTTTCACCTGGTTCATCATGATGTATGGCAAGACTCATGTATTTTTCTTGAATGACAGCATCATCAAACAGGCTGATCACGGAGGATTTTTTGGGCCGAAGGTACGTTCCTCCATTTTTATCGATAAGTGTTACTGGCATCCGTGATTGAATAAATCGAGGAGGTTCACCAATGGAACGATAAAAGTTCCTTCGGCATAACCACTCAATTTCACTTGGAGTTGCCCTTTCTAATCCGACTGTTGATTGAAGGGAATTAAATAAATTTCTTTCAAGTTGAATCGCTTCTTCTACCTCTTCTAATCCTATGTCCTCATTGGCTCGAATAAAATTAGTCACGGATTCACTCGCTTGGCGATAAAACCATTTCCCTAATTTTTTAAAATCATCCGTTGAACCCACATCCATATTGGCTACAGTTTTATGTGATTGAGGTAGATTTAAACAGACAAATAACTCCCTTGTCCAAGGCCGATTCTCTTCAAATCGCTGTTCTACTTCTTCATTCCATTCTTTGTAGGCCTCTGGAAAGCGATTTTCTGTCTGAAGGTCATCCAGTTGGTTCATCAGTTCTTCTTTGGAAAGTTGCCGGCTCAAGAGTAAGAATTGCCCTTTACCCCGGAATACCCATAAGAAATCTTCCAATACATGAAGCAGCTGCTTCTTTTGCTCAGGACTTCGATACGCATAGGGTCTCATCGGTATCTTATATACAGCCTGTACATGATTGTTTGTAAAGATCATGTTTCGTTCAAAATATCGGATACCAACAGGATTATTTTTTAGTAGATTAGTCAATCATTTTAACTCCTTTCCATATAAAGGATCATAAGCTGCCTGGATCCGTCCATTGCGGTGTAAGAAACGAATCTCTCCTCTTCCAATTTCGATCTTTGTCTTTCCCCATTTCCGTACATTCTGAGTTAAAGGGTTAATATTATCGTAACGCCCCACTCGGATAGTAACTCTCTTAGTTAGTGGGTTGACCTCTATTCGTGTGGCTCCAACCGTTTTTAAGTGCAAGCCCTCTATTTTATTGGCAATCCCAATGAGTGGCAAACTTAAAAATGAAGTTTCCCCTCCATTGGATACAACGGCACGATGCGTAACTTTTCCTGTTAGCCTGACAATGCCAGGCTTTGCAAAAGGAGTAAAAGCTACACTCCAACGTTTACGGAAGGGGAATTTGACTATATCCATTAAAAACAAATGTAACGGCTGGCCGACCGTATCCATCCGGAAAAGAAAATAGGTAATCGGCATAGCTAATAAAAAACTCCAAATGGGTCTACCTAATCCAAAAATCGTGGTATTTCCCAAAAGAACGGAATAGATCACCGCAATCAATATTGTAATTCCAAAAAATGTGGCGACATGCCCAAAATCAATAGGCACATTCCCAACAAAACGAGCCATTTTACCCAGCGGAATCGTAAAACTCTGTTTAAATAGCCCTCGATAACTACTATATGTTTCCTCTTCCATAGCTCACCTCACTAAAAACCGAGTATACTTTTAATTCCGTCAGCCAGAGATGATGCATTCTCTTTTCCCGTAACAAAAAGAGATATCACCAATCCAAAAATAACCTCCATAAGCGCCTTTCCCTTTTGACCTTGTCCATACGTTCTGATTGCATTCCAAGCAATTAGAACAAAAATAATAATACTCATAAATTCCCTTACCTTTGATTCAAACGTTTGGGCACTCCATGCGGCTAGGATCATATCATGCATAATTACTCCTCCTTATTGATCAATCGAATGAATAAAATATTTTTCATTATTTTTTTCAACTTGAAGTTTATAGG
>DATFAS010000233.1:0-11786 GCA_035254305.1 Bacillota bacterium | reverse complement strand
ACCTGTACAAAACCGGATAGCTTGATGGAAGCATCTGCTTCACTCATGGCATGACGAATCTTATGAAGAATCAACCAGGCAGTCTTGTATGTCACATGGATCATCTTGCTAAGCTGAGTAGCGTTAATACCAGAGGATATACGGGAAACAAGGAATAGAGCCAATAACCATTTTGTTAACATGGTACGGCTACCTTCCATGACTGTACCGACGGTTAGTGAGGTTTGATGGCAGCATTGTGCACACTCAAAAAGAGGTAGCCTGCGTGTATTAATTCGGTAGAAATGCCGGTGAGTACACCGAGGGCAGATAAAGCCATTAGGCCATTTAACTTGGAAAAGGTGGTCAACGCAAGCTTCCTCCGTACCAAATTTGGTTTGAAATTGCTCGATACTGGACTCTTTGCACACAAGGCTAGCCTCCTTCGTATAAGAACGTGTGTTCTATACTTCATTATAGCGATCATACGTATGTGAGTAAATAGCATTATTTATTTTGTAATATTCAGACTAATATTACCTACTCTGAGCTTCGGGGATAGTATAGCAAAGGTTATCAAATGACAGTACGACTGTCTTAGTGGTAGCTTCCTTTCATTTGTAATCGTTTTAGTGATACAATATCTGACAGATATAATAAATCCCATAGGGAGAAATTTTATGGGAATAGATAGCTGTAACAGACCACTCTTTAATACTCAAGGAGCTAGATTATGAAACCTAAAATATATATTACTCGAAGTTTACCTGAGGAGATTGTTGAATATTTATCACAGGATTGCCATGTAAGAATGTGGGAAAGGGAGGATGAACCGATCCCAGAACAAAGGTTAGTACAAGAAATACAGGACGTGGATGGTTTACTATGCCTACTCACTGAAAAGATTGATGAGAATCTATTAAGGAATGCCCCCAAGTTAAAGATTATTAGTAATATGGCGGTTGGCTATAACAATATAGATATAAAGGAAACCCAAAAGAGAGGCATACTCGTAACCAATACCCCTGGAGTTCTTACGGAAACTACAGCAGATTTAACGTTTGGGTTACTAATCGGTACAGCACGTCGTTTTGCAGAATCAATCAGCTATATTCAAGAAGGAAATTGGAAAACATGGTCTCCCATGGCATTGACCGGGCAGGATATCTTTGGCGCTACCCTTGGCATTATTGGGATGGGGGAGATTGGTGAGGCTGTAGCACGGAGGGCCAAAGGGTTTCAAATGAATATTCTTTATTATAATCGTAAACGAAAAATGGAAGCAGAAAAAACGATTGGTGCACAATACTGTGAACTTAACGATTTGTTGCAGAGATCTGACTTTGTTGTTGTTATGGCTCCTTATACACCTCAAACAGTAAACTTACTTTCCTTTGAGGAGCTTTCGCTTATGAAGCCTACAGCAGTCTTGATTAATACTGCCCGAGGTGGGATTGTCAATGAAGAGGCATTATATCAAGCATTAGTGGAAAAAAAGATATGGGCTGCTGGTCTTGATGTATTTGAGAAAGAGCCTATTGCACCCAATCATAAATTATTACAGCTTCCCAATGTACTAGCACTCCCGCATATTGGGAGTGCTAGTGTAGCTACCCGGATGAAGATGGCCAAGCTTGCGGCCTATAATCTATTAGAGGGGCTTAACAAACGAAACCCGCCAAATCTTGTCTATTAATAACAATAGGGTAGTTCCACCTAAAAGGGGACTATCCTATTTTATTTGCAGGCTTTAATTTTTGATTAGAGCCTATCTGCTTAGGTTTTCGATTAACTAAGTAAATACTGGTGACAATCAGAATCAGCCCGACGAATAAAGAAATGGTGAAGGGCTCATTCAAGTATAGGGTACTGATCGAGACAGCGATTAATGGTACAAGAAATGTAAAGGAGGCTACTTTACTCGCATCGCCAGAATACACAAGCTTAAAAAATACAACCCATGCTGCAGAGATCCCAAGGATGGATCCAAATAGAAGCCCAAAAAGATATGGGGTGCTCCAGACGATGTTAGACCATTTTTCGGTAACGCTGCCGATCCCTGTTAGAAATAGACCTGCGATAATACATTGTAGGGCAACAAGCCAGCCTGAATCTACCTTCGATCCAACCCTTTTAACATAAATCGTTCCCAAAGCCCAAGAGGCTCCAGTAATCATAGCGAGTACAATCCCTAGAAGAGAGATATGGCCTTTAAACCCATCTGCACTCACCGCACAGACACCTAAAAATCCAAAAATTAACCCAATGATCTTAATGAATGACATCGCTTCCCCTAGCCAAATCCATGCAAAAATCCCTACAAGCACAGGTTGGATGTAAACGATGACAGAAAACAGTCCTGCGGGTAGATAGTTTAGCCCAACTGTTTGAATACCGTAAAATAAAGCTCCATTAAACAAAGCTGAAATAAAGTAAATCGGCCATTTCTCAAGAAAATGAATTTGCCTCCATTTAGGCAATAGTATGGCTGCAAGCAAGAGACCACCAAATAAAGTTCGCATACCTGCGAATAAAATAGGGGGTGTATAGGGTAGGGCTATTTTGAAAATCGGCCAGCATAATCCCCAAGTAAGGACTAAAAAGGTAATCAGGCTTGCCGTTTTGACACGAGAAAGTTCTCCCATTGAATAAATGCTCCTTAATTTTTAACTTAGACAACACCATAATCACCATTTTAACAGAATATAAAGATGAGTTCTTCCAACAATTTGGATTACGATCCTCTTGTAACGACAGAAAACGTTCTGTAGAATAGTAATTGTGTACATGGTTCGACACATACGGTTTCCTAAATTAGCAAAAAAATAGATGCACATGGGGAATTTTTCTCATGTTTTTTTAAGCTTTTCAAGGTAAAATATTTATTTGTGTAAACCTGTGAGAAAGTAATAGGATGGTATACTTACTATTCTGCATTACTAGTAAAATTAGGGGGAAACGATTTTGCAACGAAGAATAAGTCTTTTTTTTAGTCTGATGTTAGTATTGTCACTCATGTTTTACACAATTCCTACGGAAGCTGCTGCTGCACCGCTTAATATTCAGGCCGAGTCAGCTATCCTGCTTGACGCAGCAACAGGACAGATTTTGTTTCAGCAAAATGTGGACGAGCCCCGTCCACCAGCAAGTATGACAAAGATGATGACAGAGTACCTTGTTCTTGAAGCGATTCATAAGGGAAAGGTGAAGTGGGAAGACAAAATTTCGAACACTCCTTATGGATTTTTTATGGCGAAGAAAGGAGATAGCTCTGTTATAGGCCTTGGGGAGAATGAAACAAGAACCGTTGCCGAACTCTATGATGCTATGGCTATTTATTCAGCCAATGATGCCACTGTTGTACTAGCTGAGCATATTGGTGGATCAGAAGCCAACTTCGTGAAAATGATGAATGACAAAGCCAAGGAATTTGGCATGAATAACACGCGTTATTTTGACAGTACAGGTTACCCTGTTAAGGATCTAGGTGAATATGGACCACAAGGAATTAGTGACGACCAACATGTGATGTCTGCTCGTGATACGGCCATTCTTGCTAGCCATTTGATCGCAGATTATCCAGAATCTCTTGAGCATGCTTCCGTTCCACAGAAGAAATTCCGTGCTGGCGAGAAAATGGAACGTCTAATGAAAAATTATAACTGGATGCTTCCAGGTTTAGTAATGCATTATCAGGGTGTAGATGGTTTGAAAACAGGCTATATTGATATCGCGGGATACTGCTTTACTAGTACAGCTAAGCGTGGGGATGAACGTCTAGTTAGCGTAGTTATGGGAACAAAATCTGAGCTTGCTCGTTTCCAAGAGACTCGTAAACTTCTAGATTATGGTTTTAATAATTTTCATAAGGTTAAGGTATTAGAAAGTGGAGCAACCATTCCTGCCGCACCTGATGCAAAGGTTGATAAGGGTGTGAAGGAGACAGTTCCCGTTACTCTTAAAGATGACTTAACGATAATGGTACCTAGCGGTGAAGAAAAGAAAATGGAAGTCAATGCTTCTGTAGATCCCCTAACAGCACCTGTAAAGAAAGATCAAGTTGTTGGTCATGTGACGCTTAAGTCAACTGGTGCCTTCGAGCTTCAGTATTTACAAGCAGAGAATACAGGAGCCCTAGTTGCTAAGGAAGATGTAGAGAAAGCAAGTTCGATTCGTCTTTTCTTTAGATCGATCATTGATTGGGTTACACATTTCTTTCATAAGGGTTAATTAAATATAGAATCGTAGATAAGAGATGAACTCAGTTGGGTTCATCCTTATTTTTTTTGACACAATAATAAGCATTTCTAGTAAAAAAGTTGGTACATGAGGAGTCATTTGGGGTGAAGATTGCTTGGGTAGAGAGTGAAAATACGATTCAGATTCAGTATAATGAAGAAAAGGAACGCATAGAGAGCTAGAGCCCTTCTATACGTTCCCATCATTTCATTACTCAACTTTACTCATCTTTTTTGTGTCCGTGCTTTTCTTTTTCTTTATGGTGTTTAAGCTGTCCCAAATGTAGGCCATTATCGGTTTTTTCTTTCATTTCTTCTGTTTCTTCTCCAGTCGAAGAAGAAGAAGAAACGACTACCGTAGGGGCAGGGGTTGTTTGGTCAACAGAGGTTGTAGTGTTTGTACCTGTCGTTTCCTGTGTTGCTGGTTCTTGTGTAGTTGCTTGCGATTCACTAGATGCTGTCTGTGCAGGGTGGTTTATAATTTCGAGACTTTGGTAGTTATTGGACGCGTCCGCAGCTGGAGTTTGTTCCTTAAGAACTGCTTCTTGCTTTGCGATGGCATTTAAGATTCCCTTCTGGCCTTCGGCAGGAACCTTTTTTAAATTCATTTTCAGTACAACGATGGAATGCTTCGAAACCTTAATAAAAGCGGTTTGTTTTTTCTCAAGTTCCTTTTGATCAACCTCTTTTGTTGCTTGGCCTTCCTGATCAACCTTTGTTGATGCGGTTTTTAACACTTCATCTGTTTTTGTTAGAATATCGTCTAGCTTTTTGGAGTAGTCATTTGTGTATGTATCATTCCCATTGGCTTGTAGGGCTTCAAGTTCAGTAATCTTTTGGTTGGCTTGCGCAATTAACAGATCGGCCTTTTTTTGGTCGTTAAAAGTAAGCATGAGTTGAATTTGATGCAATATCTCTTTTAAAGAGTAGATGACAGATTCTGGGTTTACAGTCTCAGATGATGTAGTTTGTCCAACCACATTTGAAGTCGCATTCGTTGGTGTCGTTGTAGTGGCAGTTGGCGTTGTTGCATCAGCAAAAGCTGGAATTCCTCCAAATAGTAGGGATAAGGCGAGTGCAGTCGAAATCGTTTTGTTATTTATCATTTTTCGTGTCCTTTCTTGTCTCTTGTGGGTTTACAACATTTTTCGAGATTGGTTAAAATTTTATGTGGGTATTGATAGACAGAATATTTTTTTTCAGCTTTCTTTAAGTTTGATGTATTATAGTAACCGTGCCCCTATTGTTTAGGAGCCTCAACGATTAATAGAACAGGTGATATCTATGTATCCAATACAAGAACCACCCACCAATAAGAAACTCGATAATCGATTAGTGCTAGTATTTCTTCTTGTCTTCATAAGCTTTGCTACCCTAATTGCTAGGTTAGCTGTTGTGCAAATTGCACATGGGTCAAGCTATGCAAGCAAAGAGGATGAAAATTCGATTCGTGATATTCCTGTTCAGGCTGTGAGAGGGAATATATATGATCGTAATGGCACAGTGATTGCGGATAGTCGGGTCTCTTATGTTGCGGTCTTCCATGAAGAGGATGGTGTAAAAAAAGAAGATTTACTACAGCTTGCTCAGCGATTAGAGCCCGTGTTACAGGTTCCATATAAGGATATTGTAACCAAGATGGATTTTGGGTATGATTCTACAGGAAAATGGATTGGTAGAGCAGGTCCGAAGTTTCTTGATAAAGATTTAAAGCTGGATTTAGATGAAAAGCAAATTAGTGTATTAGAAGAACACCGTCAAGATCGATTTAAAGGAGTAGAAGTACTGACAAAACCTATTCGAGTATATAATCCATCCCTTATTGCTCCACAAACGGTGGGTTATGTGCGTCCTTATGCTATTGCTGAGAATTCCTTAAGTGATTATAAGGAAAACAAGGAAAACTATATTCCGACGCAGCCTGTTGGTGTGGATGGGATTGAATATAGTTTCGAGAAGGAATTGATGGGGGTAAATGGAGAAAAGAAAATTCTAATTGATGCACAAAATAATGTGCAGAAAGAATTACAGGATACTCCACCGAAACAAGGAAATAATCTATACCTTACTTTAGATAGCCGTGTACAGCTAGATTTGAAGAACTATGTGCAAGGATATCTTGCCCAAGTTCGTGGGGAAAATGCACAGTCAAAATGGGTTCGAAACGCTTATGCGGTGGCTATGGAGACAGACACTGGGAAAATTGTATCTATGCTGAGCTATCCTGAGTACGATCCCAATCAATGGATAAAGGGATTAGGTTCTGATGATTGGAAGAAGATTCAATATTCCTATTTGAATGGAACCATTCGTCCTGCTGCCTTCGATGCTAGTGCAAATCCTGAGGAGGATGGGAAACATCCAAGTTCTATTGTTCCTGCTGGGTCCGTTGTTAAGCCATCTACAGAATTAATGGCTTTAAACGAAAAATTAATTGCACCCGATGATCAGTGGAGAGATAATCCGAATTTCCGATATGGTTCGGCAACTGACGTGGTGCATAACTGGAGTCATAATGACTTTGGTATTCTAACTCCACAAAAAGCCTTACAGGTATCTTCGAATACTTATATGGCTAATTTAGGGACGAAACTACTCGATAATAACAAGACACCCATCCAGACTTTTCAAAAGTATCAACATGCATTTGGATTAGGGATTAAGACAGGAGTCGATCTTCCTTTTGAGAGTTCAGGAACAGAAGATTATGTACAAACAAGTAAAACCATTAGTACGACGGCTGCCATCATTCAGGCTTCCTTCGGACAACAAGAGCACTATTCCACTATACAGTTAGCACAATATGCGGCAACCTTAGCCAATAAAGGAAAACGATTAAAACCATTGATTGTAAATCAAATCGCCTCACCAGATGGAAAAACAGTGAAACCAATTCAGCCAGAAGTATTAAGTGATACCAGCTTTGATGCTTCGTATTGGAATGTTGTGGATCAGGGGATGAGAATGGTTACACAGCTAGGTGGAACAGCCTATACTCCATTTATCGGAGCACCTTATTCGGTTGCAGCGAAAACAGGTACTTCCCAACAAGATATCTATATAGAAAAATCACCAGGCAAATGGGGATTGTATAGCCAAATTGAAAATGCCACTTTTATTGCCTATGCACCTGCTGACCATCCAAAGTTAGCTGTTGCCGTCGTTGTCCCAGAGGGTGGTTATGCGAATGAAGCTGCCGCCTTCATTGGTAGAGCTGTTTTTGATATTTATAATAAGTACTATAATTTTGCTAATTAAACGAAAGACTTAAGGGGAACAAAAGAAATGGGAATGCGTGTGTTAATACTGACTGCTGTTGCTGCGGAACGTGATGCAGTTTTGCGAGGACTTCAACAGGATAGTAGGTTTGATGTATTATTGGCAGGTGTTGGGCCGGTCATGGCAGCAGCAGTTACAGCTAAAGTATTGTCAACAGCTGAAGATGATTATGATTTAGTCATTACTGCAGGAATTGGAGGGGGCTTTGTCGGTCAAGCTGAAGTGGGGTCGTTAGTTGTTGCAAGTGAGATCATCGCTGCCGATCTTGGGGTGCAAACCTCTGAAGGATTCCTCAGCTTGGATGAGATGGGTTTTGGCTCTACACGTGTTGAAGTGGACTGTGGGTTTGTCTCACGCATTCATGAAGCTATGCAATTGGCGGATTTGCCGGTTCAAATCGGGCCCGTATTGACCGTGTCGACGGTAACGGGAACTGCCGAGAATGCGTTGGAGCTAACCCAGCGGGTGCCAGGTGCGGCTGCAGAGGCTATGGAGGGCTATGGTGTTGCTGTGGCTGCTAAGAATCATGGCATTCCGGTAATGGAACTTAGAGCTATTTCTAATGCGGTTGGACCACGAGACCGGGATGCGTGGAGAATCAAAGACGCCTTAGACGCCCTTGAGGCAGCTAGTTCAGTACTATTGGAGGTATTAAAATGAAAATTGCTTATTCTCCTTGTCCGAATGATACCTTTGTTTTCCATGCATGGGCGCATGGACTTATTCCTGGAGCTCCCAAGCTTGATGTGACTTATGCAGATATTGATATTACGAATAGCTTGGCAGCAAGTGGAGAGGGCCCAGAAATAGTGAAGATTTCCTATGCGGCTTTACCATGGGTGCTATCTGAATATGCCTTGTTACCGTGTGGAGGGGCACTTGGTCGAGGCTGTGGACCATTAGTTTTATCTAATGGATCCAACAAGGATACACTAACCCCTGCTGCACTAGCAGGAAAAAGAGTTGCGGTTCCTAGTGAACGTTCAACTGCATATCTACTGTTTCGCCTTTGGGCTGCACAAAATGTACCCGGTGGTGTAGGGGAAATTGTGATTATGCCATTTCATGAGATTATGCCTGCGGTTCGCGATGGTCTTATTGATGCTGGGCTTGTCATCCATGAGGCGCGATTTACTTATCCAACGTATGGCCTTTCACTATTGGCTGACTTAGGAAATTGGTGGGAAGCCGAAACGAATCTGCCCATCCCGCTTGGAGCTATTGTGGTCCGACGATCCCTTGACCAAGAGGCGATCGCTGGTTGGATTCGAGCATCGGTTGAATATGCATGGGCACATCCTGTAGCATCGCGTAATTACGTGCTTGAGCATGCCCAGGAATTGTCGCCTACCGTGGCACAGGCACATATTGATCTTTATGTAAATGAATACAGCGCTAATTTAGGTGAGAAAGGATATGAGGCAATAGCTGCCTTGCTTGGACGAGCAATGGAGGAAGGTCTTGTTCCGAAATTTGATTTAAACGCATTACGCTAGTAATCAACATAGAATATCCTACTGAACGTTGTTAATCATTATTGATCCGTTTATACGACCTTGAGTTAGGAGGAACCTTCTTGCATCACCATCACCATGATCATTGTGCCCATGGGCACAACCATCATCAACATCATGGTCACCATCATCATGACCATTCACGAGATGGGAATAAAAAAGGATTGGCAATAGCTTTCATTATCACTGCAGGCATAATGTTTATCGAGTTTTTTGGCGGGCTATTTACAGATAGTCTGGCACTCCTGTCAGATTCCGGGCATATGTTGAGTGATGCAGCGTCCCTATTATTAAGCTTGGGAGCCTTTTGGTTTGCTACAAGACCTGCATCACCCAATAAGACATATGGATATTATCGTTTTGAAATATTAGCCGCCTTATTTAATGGATTAACCCTTTTTGTCATTGCAGCAATAATCATTTGGGAAGCCTACCAACGCTTACAAGCTCCTCCCTCTGTTTCTAGTGGATGGATGATGATCATTGCCGCGATTGGCTTACTCTCTAACTTAATCAGTGCTTGGGCTTTGATTCGTCAAGGTGACGTAGTAGATAATGTGAATCTTAGAAGTGCCTATCTTCATGTGCTTGGAGATGCCCTTGGTTCAGTAGGAGCCATTGTGGCAGGCCTTGCCATGTACTTCTTTAATTGGTATATAGCGGACCCCTTGATTAGTGTGCTTGTGGCTTTGCTCATTCTGAAGAGTGCATGGGGAGTGATTAAACATACGCTTCATATTCTGATGGAAGGTACTCCGATCACCATTAATCAGGATGAGGTAAAGACCGTTTTAGAGAAAATTGAGGGGGTCCTCAATGTCCATGATCTACATATCTGGACGATTACCTCTGGACTAGACTCGTTAAGTTGTCATATTTTAATTCAAGATGACATGGACAGCCAGGAGATCCTTCAACAAGCCATTCATAGGATTGAAGAGAAATTTAAGATTATGCATACGACGATTCAGGTGGAAAAATCAGAGCTGCAGCATGCAGAAATGAGAGTATAAACATCACCTGTGATCGGATGAACAGTCTTGACAGTCTCCTTTTGGGCTTGTATAGTCTAAGTTGCATAGAGAGAGAGGGGGGAAACCATGAATTTTATAGCAAAGTTTGGGCGCTTGGTGAAGTTCGAGCATACGATTTTCGCCTTACCTTATGCCTATTTAGGAATGATATTAGCCAGTTATCAAACATATGGAACTTTACCATCTTGGCGAGTCATCTTCTGGGTTACTTTAGCTATGGTGGGTGCGAGAAGTTCTGCAATGGCGTTAAATCGTTTAATTGATCGTTCAATTGACGCTAGAAACCCTCGTACAGCCAATCGAGAAATTCCTCAGGGAATCGTTTCTATTGGGGAATCGCTATTATTTATTGTTATTTCTTTAGCTGTCTTATTGGTTTCAGCTTGGATGTTAAATCCCTTATGCTTGAAGCTGCTTCCTATTGCTGTCGTTTTTCTAGTGGGATATTCATATACGAAGCGATTTACCTGGTCATGCCATCTTGTACTTGGTGTAACGGATGCATTGGCTGCTTTAGGAGGCTGGATTGCCGTAACAGGACAATTCCATCCAGCAGCGTGGATTCTATTTGGAATTGTTGCGGTTTGGATTGCAGGGTTTGATATTATTTACTCCTGCCAGGATGTAGAGTTTGATAAAAATAACGGAGTACATTCGATCCCTTCGCGATTTGGGACGAAGAATGCCTTATTCATGGCAAAGATTCTCCATGTATTAACGATTCTACTTTTCCTTAGTCTTCCTACGGTTATTGATTTGGGGTGGATTTACTATTTAGGTGTTGTTGTGGTTGCTATTCTTCTGATTATTGAGCATCGCTTGATCAAGCCAGAAGATTTGTCACGCATTCATACTGCTTTCTTTACCATTAATAGTTATATCGCTTCCGTTGTCTTTGTTTTCACATTTGTTAATGTTCTCATGAATTTATACTTCATCTAGAAGAGGCTGTCTCTAATTGTTGCATAGGAACAACTAGAGATAGCCTCTCTTATTGATTGGTATAATCCATGTGCATCCACTAGATCATTCGGGAAGCAAGTTGTTGAAATTGATTCGTACGAGCTACAATTTTGTGTTTCCTAGATAGTAAATATTGATCACTTACTTTTAACGTATGGTTTTTAAGATTTGGACGTCTGACATAAACATAATTATATTTACTTGTTGAATAGATCCTCAAACCACGAGTACGACAGTCCCGCAAAAATTGAACATCTTCACCTAGTGAAGTATTGGAAAATTTTATTCGATCCACTACATTTTTTCTACAAACAATGGTTCCTCCCGCAATTAACTGCGTAAATTTATTTTCCCGACCACAGAATCGTTGAATGAGCAGTTTTTTTCCTCCTATGTAAGCAAGGTGGGTTCTTTTCCCAACAACTGCAGCCTTGGAATGGATGAGTGCACGAATAGCCTCCTTAAGATAGTAGGGGGCATAGAAATCATCATCGTCAAATTTTGCAATAAACCCATATTTAGCCTTTTGGATGGCAAAATTTAAGCATCTACCTAAGGAGACTTTACCAGGTAGTCGAAAGATAGAAACATTCTTGAATGATTTCGATTGTTTCAACCACTGGGATAAATTCATGGAATCCTCGTTTAAAACAATAATGAGTTCTTTCTTCTCCCATATCTGGTTTCGATAATTTTTGAACACGTTATGAATGAACTGAGGTTTCTTCGTACAGGTAATAATTGAAACACCATTCCTTCTCATGGCTGTCCCCTCACAC
>DATFAS010000232.1:0-15054 GCA_035254305.1 Bacillota bacterium | reverse complement strand
CGATTTAGAGGATGTCCAGCAGGCTCTATTTGTTGTTCAAGGATTGGAACCACGTGGTGTGGGTGCAAGAAATCTTCGGGAATGTCTTACTATTCAATTGGAATACCAAGGACTTAAGGATAGCCTAAGCTTCCAAATTGTTGAAGAACATCTGCCAGATCTAGCAGAAGGAAAGATCAACCGAATTGCGTCGGCACTTGGAGTGTCTACACGCCAAGTTCAGGAGGCTATTGACCAAATTCGAACTCTCGACCCTAGGCCAGGAGCCAGGTATCACAGAGAAGAGGTTCGCTATATTGTCCCAGACGTAACAGTAGAGCAGATTGAGGGGAATTATATTGTGATTGTTAATGATGCGGTGACTCCCCGATTATCGATTAGTCGTTTCTACGAGAGGTTACTTACTGAGGAGAACGAAGCAAAGAAATATATCCATGAAAAAATGAATTCAGCTCAATGGTTAATCCGTAGCATAGAGCAACGCCGGATGACATTATATCGGGTGACAGAGGCTATAGTGGATGAACAATGTGAATTCTTTAATCAAGGGATCGACCGTCTTAAACCAATGACCTTAAAGGAAATTGCAGATATTGTGGGACTTCATGAATCAACCATCAGTCGTGCCACGAATAACAAATATGTGCAAACACCACGAGGTACCTTCGAATTGAAATATTTCTTCTCCTCTGGATTATCCACTTCCTCAGGAGATGCAGCTTCCTCAGAAAGTGTCAAAAAGAAAATCAAACAGCTTATTGCACAGGAAGATCGCAAAAAACCGTTATCCGATCAACAATTATCGGATATCTTGAATAAACAGGGGATTTGCATATCCCGTAGGACTGTGGCAAAATATCGGGAAGAAATAGGTATTTTATCCTCAGCTAAAAGGAAACGGTACGAGTAAGGAGAAACGAGATGGACCCTTATCGAATTACGATTTATACCAAGGATGGATGCACTCTCTGTGATGATGTCAAAGAACGGATTGAAAGAGTTGCGGTGGATTATCCCATCGAGCTTTCTCTGTTTGATATTACAACGGATGCAGACATTTTCGAGAAATATAAGTGGACTATTCCTGTCGTTCATATTGATGGGGAAGAGGTTTTTGTATCCAAAATGGCAGAATTGTGGTTACGTCGAGAATTAGACCAGCGGCTTCCGGCCAAACAGCACTCCTAGGGAATTTTTCCTGAAGGGTGTTTTTTTATTTTTTTTATTTTCTTACATTGACAAGAATCAGGTATGTTGCGTAAAATAATGGTGTGGGACGTAATTTACAACGCATGGACAATATGCGTCCCTTAAAGAGCTAACTGTATAGGGTATGGGTTAATACAACGTGATTCATACTAAACAAGATGAATTGTAGGTTATGTTTTAACAATAGAAGTTCTTTAATCTAGAGGAGGAAATAGAATGGTTAGAGTTGGTATTAACGGATTTGGACGGATTGGTCGTAATGTATTTCGAGCAGCACTTGGGAATCCTGAAATCGAAATTGTAGCGGTAAACGATCTTACAGATTCAGCTTCTTTGGCTCACCTTTTGAAGTACGATAGTGTTCATGGTAGATTGAATGCCGAGGTGCAAGCTGGAGCAGGCTTTATTACAGTGAATGGCAAGGAAATTAAAGTTCTAGCTGAACGTGACCCTGCTAAGCTTCCTTGGGGTGAGCTTGGAGTGGATATCGTTGTTGAATCTACTGGACGTTTCACGAAAAAAGAAGATGCAGCTAAGCATATTGAAGGCGGGGCGAAGAAGGTTATTATCTCAGCTCCTGCAACGAATGAGGATATTACGATTGTACTTGGTGTCAATGAGGATAAGTATGATCCAGCTAAACATCAAGTGATATCGAATGCTTCTTGTACGACGAACTGCCTAGCTCCGTTTGCTAAAGTATTGAATGACACCTTCGGGATTCGACGCGGCCTTATGACAACCGTTCATTCCTATACCAATGACCAACAAATCTTAGACCTTCCTCATAAGGATCTTCGTAGAGCAAGAGCAGCAGCAGAGAGCATTATTCCTACTTCTACTGGAGCTGCTAAAGCAGTTGGGTTAGTGTTACCTGAATTAAAAGGAAAGCTCAATGGATTTGCTATGAGAGTTCCTACCCCTAATGTTTCTGTAGTTGACTTAGTAGCAGAATTTGAAAGTTCTGTGACAGTTGAAGAAGTAAATCAAGTTCTTAAGGCTGCAGCAGAGGGGCCACTTAAGGGGATTTTGGCCTACACACAAGAACCATTAGTATCGAAGGATTTCAATGGGGATTCTCATTCTTCAACTATTGATGCTCTTTCTACTATGGTCTTGGAAGGGAACATGGTGAAGGTTGTGTCCTGGTACGATAATGAGTGGGGTTACTCAAATCGTGTAGTTGACTTGGCGGTATATATTGCCAAACAGGGACTATAAAAGTAAAATTAATAAAGTGTATTTAGAGGGAGAGTCGTGCATTCTCCCTTTTCGGTATATTCAAAGGGGGTAGAAATCCATGCAGAAAAAAACAGTCCGGGATGTGGATGTTAAGGGTAAGAGTGTGTTTTGTCGGGTCGATTTTAATGTGCCAATGAGTGAAGGAACCATAACAGATGATACTCGTATTCGGGCAGCCGTGCCAACTATTGAATATTTAATCGGCCAGGGAGCAAAGGTAATCCTTGCAAGTCACTTAGGCCGCCCAAAAGGAAAAGTTGTTGAAGAAATGCGTTTAACAGCTGTTGCAAGAAGACTTAGTGATTTATTAAATAAAGAGGTTAAGAAAGCTGATGAAGTGATAGGTACTCAGGTGAGTGCTATGGTAGGAGCACTCCAAGAAGGAGAGATTCTCCTACTTGAAAACGTTCGCTTCCTTCCTGGTGAAGAGAAGAATGATCCCGAACTGGCCAAAGAATTTGCAGCTTTAGCTAATTTGTATGTGAACGATGCTTTCGGTGCTGCACACCGAGCACATGCTTCCACTGAAGGAATTGGACATCACATTCCGGCTGTTGCTGGATTCTTGATGGAAAAGGAGCTTGAATTCCTCGGTGGAGCCTTAGCGAACCCTACCAGACCTTTTACAGCGATTATTGGTGGGGCGAAGGTTAAGGATAAAATTGGTGTCATTGAGAGTCTTCTAGATAAAGTAGACAATCTGATCCTCGGTGGGGGATTAGCCAACACGTTTATTAAGGCTCAAGGGCATAGTGTAGGAGCTTCCTTACTTGAAGAAGATAAGATCGAGCTAGCAGCTTCCTTCATTCAGAAGGCTAAGGATAAGGGAGTTAATTTCTATATTCCAACAGACGTTGTAGTTGCAGACCGATTCGCTAATGATGCAGATCAGAAGGTTGTTTCTGTTGCAAATATTCCTGACGGTTGGCAGGCACTAGATATTGGACCTGAGACAGTGGAACGGTATAGCCAAGTGACTGCTGATTCGAAGACAGTGGTATGGAATGGACCGATGGGTGTCTTTGAAATGGAATCATTCATGAAAGGAACCGAAGCGATTGCTAGGGCTATGACGAAGGTGCAGGGAACGACTATCATTGGTGGTGGTGACTCTGTGGCAGCTGTGGAAAAAGCGGGTGTAGCAAAGCAAATGTCCCATATATCAACAGGTGGCGGTGCTTCTTTAGAATTCATGGAAGGCAAGGCGTTACCTGGGGTAACGATCTTGCAGGATAAGTAGGAGGATATAAATTGAGAAGACCTATTATTGCAGGAAATTGGAAAATGTACAAAACGGTAGCTGAAGCAAAAGCATTTGTGGAGGCATTACCTGTCATAGGCGAAGAAGTTGAAGCAGTACTTTGTGTCCCTTATACCCAGCTTTATGTCATGGCTGAATTAACCAAAGGGAAAAATATTGGGCTTGGAGCTCAAAATATCCACTGGGCACAGGAAGGAGCCTACACCGGTGAAATTAGTGCTCCTATGTTGAAGGAATTAGGAGTGAAGTATGCCATCATTGGTCACTCTGAACGTAGGGCCTATTTCGGTGAAACGGATCAGACTGTTAACCAGCGCTTGCATGCTGCTCTTCAGGCAGGGATTCGTCCAATTGTCTGTGTAGGAGAGGACCTCGAACAGCGTGAATCTGGAAAAACAAAGGAAATCGTGAAGATCCAAATGGAAGCTGCGATGAAAGAAGTGACTTCCGAACAAATGATAGAGATGGTGATTGCTTACGAACCAATCTGGGCGATCGGAACAGGAAAGACCTCTTCCGCACAAGATGCAGCTGAAGTGATTGGCTACATACGTGAGTTGATTACGGACCAGTTTGATCAAGTGGTATCTTCACAAGTCCGCATTCAATACGGAGGAAGTGTTAAACCAGATAACATTGAAGGATTCATGGCACAGTCGGATATAGATGGAGCTCTTGTCGGAGGGGCAAGTCTAGACCCGCAGTCATTCCTTGCTTTGTTGAAAGGAGCCGTATAAAGATGAATAGACCGAAACCTGTTGCACTTATTATTATGGACGGTTTTGCGATAAGAGAGGAAACCGAAGGGAATGCAATTGCCAAGGCTAAAAAGCCGAATCTAGATCGGTTGTGGGCGAACTATCCACATACTCTTCTAGGAGCTAGTGGGGAATCTGTGGGCCTTCCAGTTGGCCAAATGGGAAACTCAGAGGTGGGGCATTTAAATCTTGGGGCTGGACGAGTTGTTTATCAGGAGTTGACTCGTTTATCCAAATCGATTCGTGAAGGGTCCTTTTTTGAGAATGAAACCCTACTTGGTGCTGTTGATCATGTGAAGAAAAATAATAGCAAGCTGCATTTCTATGGGTTGCTTTCTAATGGTGGGGTACATAGCCATATTACCCACTTGTTTGCATTAGTGGAATTAGCTAAGAAGCATAATCTGGAAAAGGTATACATCCATGCATTCCTTGATGGAAGAGATGTAGCTCCAGATAGTTCGGTGAAGTTCATTAAGGAAACAGAGGCCAAATTGCAGGAGATTGGTGTAGGTCAACTGGCGACTGTCCAAGGACGTTATTATGCGATGGACCGCGATAAGCGCTGGGAACGTACGGAGAAATCCTATCGGGCAATGGTTTATGGAGAGGGCCCACATTACCAAGATCCAGGCCAAGCTGTAGAGGAATCCTACGAGAAAAGCGTCTACGATGAATTCGTGATGCCAACCGTAATTGTTGATAATCAGGATCAACCTGTTGGGCTAATCGAGGATCATGATGCTGTCGTATTCTTCAATTTCCGTCCGGACCGTGCGATCCAAATCTCACAAGCGTTCACGAATGAAGACTTCCGTGGATTCGATCGAGGTGACAAGGTACCGAAGGATCTTTATTATGTCTGTATGACGAAGTTTAGTGAATCGGTTGATGGCTATGTTGCTTACAAACCAACGAACTTGGATAATACCTTTGGTGAGGTACTTGCACAGCATGGGCTTAAGCAGCTTCGAATCGCAGAAACCGAGAAATATCCACATGTTACCTTCTTCTTCAATGGGGGAAGGGAGAAGGAATTCGAAGGGGAAACGAGGATCTTAATCAATTCTCCGAAGGATGTACCAACCTATGATCTTAAGCCTGAGATGAGTGCCTACGAAGTCACAGACGCCCTGCTTAAGGAATTAGATAAGGATATTCAAGATGTGATCATACTTAATTTTGCAAATTGTGATATGGTTGGGCATTCTGGTAAGATGGAACCAACGATTAAAGCGGTGGAGACTGTAGATGAATGCATTGGGAAAGTCGTTGATGCTATTATTGCAAAAGGCGGAGTAGCCCTTGTTACGGCTGACCATGGAAATGCAGATTGGATGGTTGACGATCAAGGGAATGTTATAACCTCCCATAGTACGTTCCCTGTTCCTTTAATCCTTACGAAGGAAGGATTAACTCTTCGTGATGGTGGTGTATTGGCGGATCTTGCTCCTACCATGCTTAAGCTTCTTGGATTAGGACAGCCAAAAGAGATGACTGGAAAGCCTATATTTTAGCCTATAGGAATTTAATGAATGCTTTGAACTCTGTCTTTCGTAAAAGGGTAACTAGCCTACCATCTTAATCTTAAGGCTAGGCGCCAGCCAAGTTTTACCTTAGACTACGGTAAGACTGTGTTTAGTCCTTAGAAATGAATAATTATAGAGGAGTGTTTGTAGAAATGACAATTATTTCCGATGTTTATGCTAGAGAGGTCCTAGATTCTCGTGGAAATCCAACAGTAGAGGTTGAAGTATACTTAGAGTCTGGTGCATTTGGCCGAGCGCTTGTTCCATCTGGTGCATCCACTGGTGCTTATGAAGCTGTAGAATTACGTGACAATGATAAATCCCGTTATGTAGGTAAAGGTGTTCTTCAAGCAGTAGACAATGTAAACGAAGTCATTGCGCCTGAAGTGGTTGGCTTAGATGCATTGGATCAAATCGGTATTGATCGATTAATGATTGAATTAGATGGTACAGAAAATAAGGGAAAATTAGGAGCAAATGCGATTCTCGGTGTGTCTATGGCTGTTGCTCGTGCGGCTGCAGATGCTTTAGGACTACCTCTATATGTATATCTTGGTGGAATTAATGCGAAGCAGCTTCCTGTGCCTATGATGAATATTCTTAATGGTGGAAAGCACGCAGATAACAATGTGGATATCCAGGAATTCATGGTTATGCCTGTAGGTGCAGAGAGCTTCACTGAAGCCCTTCGTACAGGTGCAGAAATTTTCCACACATTGAAATCTGTATTGAAAGAAAAAGGCCTAAATACCGCAGTTGGTGATGAAGGTGGATTTGCGCCAAACCTTAAGTCTAACGAGGAAGCGATCCAAACCATCATGGAAGCAATCAAGGCTGCTGGCTATGAGCCAGGCATAGATGTGTATCTAGCTCTTGATGTAGCTTCTACCGAAATGTATAAAGATGGAGTATATCATCTTGAAGGAGAAGGCATCACCAAGACTACAGATGAAATGATCGATTATCTTGCTATGTTGTCTGATAAGTATCCAATCATCTCTATTGAGGATGGTCTTTCTGAGGATGATTGGGATGGATGGAAGAAGCTAACAGAACGTATCGGTAAGAAAGTTCAGCTTGTTGGAGATGACCTATTCGTTACTAATACACAACGTCTAGAACGTGGAATTCAGAATGACACAGGAAATTCAATCTTGATTAAAGTAAACCAAATTGGTACATTGACTGAAACTTTCGATGCAATTGAAATGGCAAAACGTGCAGGCTATACAGCAATTATCTCTCACCGTTCGGGTGAAACAGAAGATTCTACTATTGCTGATATCGCTGTAGCTACTAATGCTGGTCAAATCAAAACAGGTGCGCCTTCTCGTACAGATCGTGTAGCGAAATATAACCAACTTCTTCGTATTGAAGATGAGCTAGGAAGCATGAGCCAATATCATGGAATTAAATCCTTTTATAACTTGAAACGGTAATACTTAGGAATTGGACAAGGCTGTAAATTGCCTTGTCTTTTCCATATGAAAGTGTTACAGTACATGTATTGGATTTACTGGTATGGAGGTGTGATCATTGGTTGTATTCTTTAAGGTTCTTCTTGTGATCTTTTGTATCGCATTAATTTTAGTCGTTCTCCTACAATCTAGTAAGAGCGCTGGTTTATCTGGAACTATCGGCGGCGGTGCAGAGCAAATGGTTGGAAAACAGAAAGCACGGGGCATTGATGCCGTTCTTAATAAATTAACAGTTGGTATTGCGGTTGGATTCATGCTTCTTTCAATTGTCGTGGCTTATTTAACAAGAGTATAATGGAATGATTACAGCAAGCTCTTTTGGGGGCTTGCTGTTTTTAGACTAATTAGCTGATAAATGGGATGATAGTAGGTCCTAGTTGCCGATTCACCGATCAATTAGCTAGTAGGGCCGAGTTGCTGGTATAATTTGAAAAGGTGACAAGCTTTCCTACATAGGATAGTTAAAATAATTACTTTAAAATGGAGGGGCTTATGAACATCCGCCCAATTTTTCATAAGGGACATAAGGGAAGAGGAATTCTTCTGATCCATGGCTTTACAGGGTCACCTCTTGAACTAAAGCCACTTGTGGATCATTTTCGGGGGATTGGATATAGTCTTTATGTTCCCTTATTGGCGGGACATGGAACAACTCCTGAGGAAATGAGGAGAACGAATCGCTTCGATTGGTTTCAATCGGTGGAAGAAGGATATGAACAGCTACTGCAAGCAGGTAATCAGGTGATTTATGCAGCAGGGCTTTCTATGGGAGGATTACTTGCCTTACAATTAGCAAGAAAATATCCACTTCGGGCGATAGCAACACTCAGTTCCCCTATTTTTGTTCATGACAAAAGGATTCGCCATAGTCGCTGGCTGAAGTATATTCTACCTTATAAAAGAAGAACAGAACGCAAAGCTCCTCACATCGAGAACAACATCGTAGCCTATCCAAAGACACCTCTATCCTGTATACACAGTCTTCATGAGCTTATAGAGGAAGTGAAAAATCAATTATCCCAGATTCATACTCCCATAATGGTCGTGCAGGGGAACAAGGATGAAACCGTTGATCCATTAAGCGCAGATTATATATATAACCATATCGGGTCAAACTATAAAAGGATTCATCATTATCCGAATTCAAGTCACATTATTACACTTGATCATGACCGATATCAGTTGTTTTCAGATATGGCACATTTTTTTGAGGAGGTTACCTTGCAGGTCGAAGGGAAGTAATCTCCTTTTTTTCAACTATAGGCATTTAATGCTAATCCAATAGTGCAATGAAGTTCTTACAATGGACTTGGTGTTTGCTCTAAATTATAGAAAAAGGAGAAATTATTGTGGTTACTGAAGAGAGAATTATTGAATTCATGCGAGAAGAAGCCTATCATCCACTAACTGTACATGAGCTAGAAGAGGCGTTTTCCATAAATTCAGCATTAGAATTTAAAGATTTTATCAAATTACTAAATATCCTTGAGGAGTCTGGGAAGGTTTTACGCACTCGTTCTAACCATTATGGGGTGCCTGAAAGAATGGGGCTTGTACGTGGAAAACTACAGGGCCATGCCAAAGGATTTGGATTTGTCATTCAGGAACAGGTGGGTCAAGAAGATATCTTTATCCCTGCTCACGATATGAATGGTGCGATGAATGGAGATATTGTCCTCTGCAAAATTAGCCCTAAATCAAAAGGGTCTCGTATGGAAGGAGAAATCGTTCGTGTCGTTCAGCGAGCTAGTCATCCGTTAGTAGGTACATACTCTGACCAAAAGAATTATGGCTTCGTCATTGTTGATGATAAACGAATATCTAAGGATGTTTTTATTCCGAAGAATATGAGTGCAGGTGCGGTCGATGGTCATAAGGTCATCGTTGAAATCGTGAAGTATTCTGAAGATGGAAGAACCAATCCAGAAGGGAAAATTGTTCAAATCATTGGACATAAAAACGATCCGGGAGTCGATATTCTCTCCATTATTCATAAGTATGAATTGGCGGAAGGCTTCGATGATCATGTCCTGAAGGAAGCAGAGGCTGTTCCGGAGGAAATATCGGAAGAAGAAATGAGTGGGCGCCGTGATTTACGAGACCGAAGGATGGTCACCATTGATGGCGCTGATGCCAAGGATTTGGATGATGCCGTGTCGTTGGATCGATTAGAGAACGGGAATTATCTACTTGGAGTCCATATAGCCGATGTTAGCTATTATGTGAAGGAAGGATCGTTCCTCAATGAGGAGGCTTTCAAGCGTGGAACGAGTGTTTATTTAGTTGACCGGGTAATTCCTATGATTCCTCATCGTTTATCGAATGGGATCTGTAGTTTGAATCCACAAGTTAATCGTTTAACTTTAACCTGTGATATGGAACTTAATGAGAATGCAGAACTCGTTCGACATGAGATTTATGCCAGTGTGATTAAGACGAATGAAAGAATGACCTATACGAATGTATATAAAATTCTTGAAGAAGAGGATCAAGAGCTCACCAGTCGTTATCAAGAATTAGTTCCTATGTTCCAAATGATGAAGGAAGTAGCACTGAAACTTCGCCATAAGCGTATGGAAAGAGGAGCCATTGATTTCGACTTCCATGAGTCTAAGGTAATTGTGGACGAGCAGTGCAAACCCGTTGATGTTATTCTTAGAGACCGTTCCATTGCTGAACAAATTATTGAGGAATTTATGTTGGCGGCAAATGAGACGGTGGCTGAGCACTTCCACTTGATTAATCAGCCATTTATCTATCGTACACACGAAGATCCTGATGAAGGCAAGCTCAATAACTTCCTTCAATTTATTACAAATTTCGGATATCGGGTGAAGGGAACAGCAGATAGTATCCATCCAAGAGCTCTTCAACTATTATTAGAACAAGTAAAGGATACACCTGAAGAAACCGTTATTAGTAAGGTAATGCTAAGGTCTATGAAACAGGCCAAATATACAGCGGATAATATTGGTCACTTCGGTCTTGCAGCCGAATTTTATACACATTTCACTTCACCGATTCGGCGTTATCCAGATCTAATTGTTCACCGATTAATTCGAGATTGGTTAGATCATGGTCCTATGGATCATACCCGTAAGGATAAATGGAGTGAGATACTTCCTGAGATTGCTATGCATTGTTCGAATCAAGAACGTGTTGCTGTAGATGCTGAACGGGAGACGGATGACCTGAAGAAAACTGAATTCATGGAAGACAAAATTGGTGAAGAATTTGAAGGAATGATCAGTAGTGTTACCAATTTTGGAATGTTTGTGGAGCTGCCCAACACAATTGAGGGTTTAGTTCACATGAGCTATCTTACAGATGACTATTACCATTACGATGAACGTAATTATTCTCTTGTGGGAGAAAGAACGAAGAAAACCTTCCGCATAGGGGATTTGGTTAAGGTTCGAGTGGTTAATGTAAATAAGGACGAGCATGCAGTTGATTTTGAAGTAGTTGGAATGGCTAAGAAGGCAGAGACGAAAGCGAAAAAGTCGCCAATTGTGATTGAAGGCGGCAAACGCGAAAAGAAAAAGCCAGTCAACGCTGCAGCAGCTAAGAATGAGAAGAAAAAGCCTTTTTGGAAGGATATCGCAAAAGGAAAACCAAAAAATGCTGCAAAAGATTCCAAAAAGAAAAAGAAGAAAAAAAGATAAGGATGGCGGGCGTCTACTAGTGGGTTAGGTAGGCGCCTTTATCTAATCCGGTGTTAGCTTTCTTTCCCACGTTTTTTTTGCTAAAATAGTGAGATCAAGAATAGAGGTGTGGAGAAATGGCGATCACACGTGGGGAAAAAGTAATTGCACAAAACAAAAAAGCATTTCACGATTATCATATTGAAGAAAGGTTTGAAGCTGGGATTGTCTTAACAGGCACAGAAATCAAGTCGATTCGATTAGGCAAGGTGAATCTTCGTGACAGCTTCGCACAGGTTCGTCGTGGAGAAGTGACACTTCATAATATGCATGTCAGCCCCTATGAGCAGGGAAATCGATATAATCATGAACCTCTTAGGACACGTAAGCTTCTTCTTCACCGGGACCAAATTAATAAATTAATTGGAGCTATTAAGGAAAAAGGATATACATTAGTTCCTCTTAAGGTCTATTTAAAGAATGGCCTGGCGAAGGTAGAAGTTGCCCTAGCCAAAGGGAAAAAGGAATATGATAAGAGAGAAACGATCAAGAAGAAGGATGCACAGCGGGAGATCGAGAAGGCAATCAAGGATCGTCTTCGTTAGGTCAACTCAGCCTTCATTCATTTACCATTTGAACTTCCTATTGGCCTATGGTATAGTATTGATACATGTTTGAAGTACCTATCCCTTATATGGGGGCGTTCTGGATTCGACGGGGGTAGTTCGGGCATGAGTAGCGAGTCGGGGGGCTGCGGGCCTCGTTAACAACGCGGAGTTAAATATAACTGCAAAAAACAACAATTTACTATTAGCTGCTTAATTGCAGCCTAATCCTTCTCTTGTGGATCGCCCATGTTCACTTAAGAAGGTCATCTCAGTGGGATAGCCCGTCCGAACCGTTACTAGTCGGAAGGTGAACTGTAAGTAACTAGCTAAGCTAGAAGCCTGTTACTCGGCGTCGGCAAGGCGAAACCTTAATTGAGTAACTGCACTCGGAGAAGCTTATGTTGCGTTGCTTTCGGACGTGGGTTCGATTCCCACCGCCTCCACCATACATAGTATTGGTGGAGTTTTTTATTTTTGTGATTTAAACCATATCTTTGCCGCGTTGGCAAGGATATGCTTCAAAAATAAATCGGCAAGTTTATGCTTCAAAAGTGGTAAGAGTGAAAATAAACGATAATAAATATTAAGTGGTTATACCCCCACTAAAAATAACTAAAACACCAAAGCGGACATCATAATTTTAAATGATTTCCGTTTTTTTGGTGTTGTATTAATTTAAAGAAATGAAAAAGAATACACTACTAAAGAATAGGGAAAGAGAACTATGTCATTCGATTTTAGTAAATTTCGTAAGCAGTCTACCGAAATAAAGTGAATCCGATTAAAATTTATGATGGATTATCAAAGAGTAAAGTAAATGATTTATGGCGGGGCCAATATCTCGCACTTGATCAACTACACCAGCAACGGTCTGTTCCTCATTTAGTTGTTAACCTTAACACAGGAGAGAGAAAAACTGTTATTGGTCTACTGGAAGGACAAAGTCTTACTAACGAAACACGCGGCCCTGTTTTCTATCTGTGTGGTTCTAACCAATTAATCAGGCAAACAGCAGAGTCAACTGGAAATTTAGGGCTGAAGGTATTGGAGTATCAAAAAATCTGTTAAAGAAGTCCTTGGATTCACTCTTAGATAGTGGTAACCCTCACATAGATATACACTTGTCGTATAATCATTCACTGAATTCACGAACGCACGTGCTATAATGATGTTATTATCATGCGGAGGGGATTCATTTGTACCAAGTGGAGACTGCAGAAGAGCTAATCTTTTTATTGGAGATAGACAAACCTCGAAGAGAAACAACAGATGAAGAAATCGAAATGTTTTATTCGAAGGACGGTTTATTCCCGAAACTTGAATACATTTTGCAAAAGGAACCTGAAATTCTTAGTACATTGCCCAAGAGTGAGGTATTTTCTTGGAAAGGCAATATACTTGAAACCTTAGTCAATCAATTAATTTTTCCAGAACATATGATCTACCACTACAATTCAGAACCCCAAAGATCCTTGTTGATCAATCTTCCTGATGAATATGAGTTTGTAATTGTATATATCGAATTGATCAAAGTAATGATTGAACGTGGAATCCCTGAAAAAAATTGGTCCGTCATGTTTCCGCTTGTTTAAAGTTGATTTTTGATCTTATTCAATTCTTCTGTGACCCGAAGGACTTCCACAAAAAGTTTGATTTGCTTTTCGAAAAACTAACATGTATTTGCAATCAAACATCCTTCAAAGTAGAAATAATTGACCTTGTAAGATTGATGGCTTCTATTCAAAGTCACATTAATGGGAGCGAGGGAGAACTTGATATTTCCGATATCGAGATTCCCCAAGAAAAACTAATAATGATTTCTAAGGAGTCATTACAGTTTTTACATCAATATTCTGCTTATCAACTAATTCGTGATTTTTGGGAACTGTTTCAGTACAACACTGATTCAAAGAAAATCAAATTGCTCGTTGAATTTACAAGGGAGCTTATTTCTTACCGAAAGGAAGTCGTTGATGCCATCGTTGGAAAAGCTTATAATCCTGCGGAGGAGCTTTTCGAACAAAAACAATATGGGCTTATCTCGCACTTACCCCGAATAGTTACATAAATATTACAGAAATAAATAACAAAAGGTGGTTGCCCTCTTTAATATAAGGTTGACCACCTTTTAATTATTCTGTCGTAAATACTCCATTCTGTTCATACAGCCAATCGTAATTTGATAAAATCCAAATTCGACCTCACGATTTTTCAAATTAATGGGCAAATCGGCATGTTATCTTTTTCCCATTTCGTAGGATTAGTATTATCCGGGATCAACTGATTGATAATGTCACGGTAGTATTTTTCTTTTTTAATCATAAATTCTGCCATTAATTTAGCTTCTTCCAATTGGGCTAGAGCCGCTTTTTTTTGCTTCAGTATAATTTCATAACGATCCTGAATGGTAGAATCGCCTTCCAAACATAGGTCTACATATTTTTTGATGTCTACCACTGACATACCACATTTTTTTAAAATTTTTGTAACTTTAAGCCAATTTATGGAGTCATCATTAAAAATACGATTATTATTTTTATCACGCTGTAAATTTGGAACTAATCCCTTATCAGTATAGTAGCGAATGGTATGTTCGGTCAGATCAAGTAAATTAGCTACTTCTTTCACTGAATACATTGTAAGAACCCTCCAAATTAAAATTACTCGAAACTATTGGCTTTGACTTCGAGTTACTCGATGGAGAAGCAAGCAAACGTTACCGTTCACCGTGTTTATGAGGCTTGTCCCGATGAGAAGATCGATGTCGCAGCAGAGCAAAGTCTATTGGAGAAGCACGATCGCATCGTTTTGCAATTTCCCTTCTACTGGTACAGCACGCCTCCATTGCTGAAAAAATGGGAAGATGCCGTCCTTTCTTACGGCTGGGCTTTTGGAAGCAATGGGAACAAGCTGCACGGGAAAGAGCTGCTAATTGCCACTTCTACGGGCGCCGCTAAAGAAAACTATTCACCAGACGGCAATTTTAAATACACCATCCCGGAGCTAATGCGACCTCTTCAGGCAAGCAGTAACATGATTGGCACACGCTATTTGACACCTTATGTATTGTACGGAGTGAATCAACTGTCCGACGAGCAGCTTGAGCAAAGTGCGAAGGATTACGTGGTTTATGCATTGAACCCTGAACTTGAGCCGCTTGCCGTACGCTAACATTAGTCTGTAACGGCAAAAATTTTGTTCAAACAATAAAACTCTTACGAATAAGCCTAATAAATTGTTTGAAAATGATCCTCTTGTAAAAGCAGGAATAATGAATACGGAAATACATCCATTTAAAACATTGCATATATAAAAAAATAATAAA
>DATFAS010000231.1:0-11919 GCA_035254305.1 Bacillota bacterium | reverse complement strand
TTGTAATGTATCGATGCTCCTCACCCCGTTTTAAATTTTCTTTATTTTCCTAACTACTTCTATCCTAAGACATTTGTGAAAATATGGCAAGGAGTACGCTTCCAAAATATTGTTGTAAATGCTGCAATGACAAGAAAAATGATTTATGAGCCCTAACCTTTGTTTGTTCTTATGGCAGCTATCCCGAGTGCATGTATTGAAAAAACTGAGGGGAAATTACTCCTATACATTCTAGGGGTAGACTCATTTCTTTCACGCTTTTTTCACTTGGTTAGAGTACAATAGGAAAAGATATACATCTTTAAAGCCACCTTTAAAAGAATAATGGGGGTTTGGCCTTGTGATGCGGCGCAAACGATATAACAATCTAGGAAACATCCAAAATAAGAAAACTTGGGATCATTTTATTCGTTGGCAAAGGGCTAGAAGAACAGAATTGAAGGATTACTCATACGTCATTCCTAGTTCAAGAAAAATTGATCTGAAATTTCTTCAGTCGAATCGATCAGAAACTTCGATTACTTGGATTGGTCATTCTACCTTCTTGATTCAAGTGAATGGTTTAAATATTGTAACTGATCCAGTTTGGGCTATGCGGATGGGCCTTCATAACCGATTAACGATGCCAGGTATTCCTATCGCGGCTATACCGGAAATAGATGTGGTTCTTATCTCTCATAGTCATTATGACCATCTTCATTTTCGTTCGATTCGTAGTCTTAAGGGTAACCCTGAGTACTTGGTACCAGAGGGTTTAGCTTATAAATTTATGGATAAGGGATTCTATAAGGTTCGCGAGTTTTCATGGTGGCAGGAGTGGGAATATGGACCGGTTACTTTCTCTTTTGTACCTGCACAGCATTGGTCGAAACGAACACCGTGGGATACCAATACTTCCCATTGGGGAGGGTGGGTCATTACAGCAGAGAACGGGGAGTCTACTTATTTCGTTGGGGATAGTGGGTATTTTGATGGTTTTAAAAAAATCGGATCTCGATTTAATCTTAACCATGTTCTCATGCCTATCGGTGCCTATGAACCGGAGTGGTTTATGTCTTTACAGCATGTCTCACCGGAAGAAGCCGTGAGAGCTTTTATGGATGTGAGGGGTAGAAATTTTATTCCGATGCACTTTTCTACCTTTCGTCTGGCAGATGATACACCATGGGAGGCAATTGTTCGCTTAGAGGCTGAATGGGTTAGGCAGGGAATAGAGAAAGAACGATTACGGATCTTAAAGCTTGGAGAAACCTTTCGACCTCGCTTAACTCAATAGTCTATGGATGAGCTATCATAAGGAACAGTTAACATTGTTTTGGGAAGAGCATCTTCGCAAGCTAAATCCTCAACGCTATTATGTGGAACTAAGCCAGAAGGTTTGGAATGAGAAGATGCAGCTAATTCGTCAAAACAAGTATGTGCTAATTATTTGGCTATATTACCACAATGTGCATTCGTAATTTTGATAAAATCAGCCGGGGATAGTAGCATTTGACATCCCCTAACGCCTGCACTTAAAGATATACATGGCTGCTCTTGGAGAGTTGAATGAACATAGATAGGATACTTTTTCTTAGTACCAATAGGGGAGACCCCTCCTCTAATATAACCTGTTAAAGGCTGAACCTCCTTAAGAGGAACCACTTCAGCTTTTTTATTTCCACTTAAAGCTGCCAATGCCTTAAGATCAAGCTCCAGGTCTCCAGGAAGACAGGCAAGCAGGACTCCGGTTTTGTCTCCACGAACAACAAGGGTTTTAAATACTTGTTCGATGGGAACCGCAATTTTGTTTGCCACCGTTGTGGCTGAGAGATCCGATTCATCCACTGTATATTCTTTTAATTCGTAGGGAACCTTTGCTTGTTCTAATATTCTTACCGCATTTGTTTTCTGTGCCATGAAATAATCACCTTTTTTTATCATACTTTCTAGAACCAATACAGATGAAAGGTTCAAAAAAACGAACCACCCTTCTTGCTAAAGGGTGGCTAATCTTCAGATGGTGTAAATTTTCTTCCAATTGTCATAAAAAAGCTATAGAGTAAGAAGAAATTAATAGACCATACAGTTAAAAATTTCGACATGGTAGCGAAATGCAAAGAAGAGTAACCATTGAATTTCATAACTAAAAGGGATTCTAAATAAATAAGAACAAATCCGCCAAGAATCGATATGCCAAGGCGATGCATCTCATCCCTCCTCTTCATCACTTCTCCAATATTATACTAAATTTTGACACATATTGAGAAGTATTTTTGTCTTAAGCTCGAACTTCAAAGGCCCACCCTTGTTCTTCGAGCTTTTGTATTAGAATTTTTTTGGTTAATTTAGGTAGAGGGACACTCCAGGCCCGAACCGATCGAACATATCTGGGTTCTGATTGGGTCAGGTCCTTCAAATATGCCAGTACATCCTTATAAGGCCCATCCTCAAAATAGTAGAGAAGGTTGTCACTCTTTGAAAACTCAAATTTGCCTACATACCGTGCCATTAATGTTTCACCTCAAGCTTAGTATAACCAAATTCCATTGCACTTCTATCCCTGTGATGCCAAATGTAACACGAAATTTAGCTCGTAATGGTACTTATGTAGCTATGATTATTTTGCATAATTAACCTTGCCTTTTTACCCAAGCTTTGAAAATCAGGTGGGATGGAAAGACCGTATAGCCAATTACGAGAGCTGCTGGTAAAATATAGCCAATCATAGCTTCTACGATTGCTAGAGCCTTGGAAAGACCAAAAGGGGTGATATCTCCATATCCAACAGCTAAAAGAGTGATCGCACTGAAATAGATGGAATGAAAGAGGTATTCAAAGAATGTGACTGTATGGGGGGGAGCATAATGATCGATTAAACGACCAAGGTTCATAGATTCTACAAATATATAGAGTAGTGCAAAGGTGATGACGATATTGAAATAAAGCATAAAAAGAGTGATTAAATTATAGGCTAGAATCTTCTTTCGTGCCACTTGTATTCCCCCCTTCATCTTATTCATATGATCTAATTACAAAATAAAAAACAAAAAAAACTTGCCAAGCTCAGGCATTAATAGCCCGAGCCAGACCAAGTTTATTGAAAAGAAAGAAATTGAATGTCATCACTTTCTTGAAAACCTAAAGCTTCTAAACCCACATCAGGTAGTAGGGTGGTGAGTTGGCCAGGCTGGTTTTCAACAAGAATAACAAAGGATTCAATTTGGTCGTTATTTAGATGAATAAGTGAAAGGTATAGTCGGTTATCAGAAAAACTGATGGCACCTAGCTTCCAGCCAGGGAATATCACCGATGAAAATTGTTGGATAAATTGACCCGTTGGTGATTGCATAAGCTCAAATAATTCCTGAGATGTTCCTCCGAAGATCTTCACCTCTCCACGAAGAAAGGCTTGTTTAAGCCGAATACTACGTTCCCTATTTTTCTTCGTAAGACTGTCAACACACATCGGACAAATAATTTCGATCTTTTGGCTTTTACACATCGCTAATTCTTCTGGAGGGAGTTTCGTTAAGTCAATGGGAAAGGACATTCTTTCATTTCCACAACTCTCACACTGCTTCACAAAAGTCTCTAGTACAAGTCCTCCCCATTCTAAAAGCTGCTCACTAAGTGGCTTGTCTTGGTTGCGGTGGGCTTGAAGAGATTGATCACTAATATCTTCCTCAAGAATTTTATATCCATTTTCATAAACCTGGATGATTGATTCCTCTAATTTCAACTGATAAGTATTCCCTGCTCGTTCCAAGGGATGTGTGACTTGTCCTTCAATTTCCCAACGAAAAGGCTGCATGATATTCCTCCCCTTGTTTTGCTTTCTTTATGATGACAAACCCAAACAGTACAGTCAAGGTGCTTTTCCATCTTATATTTTGTTACGAAAATGTGAAATCTGTAGAACTAGAAAGGAAAATGTCTTTATGTGTCGAAAACTGTAATTGTTGAAAGGAGTGTGCGATGTGGGGAATAAAATTGAAGGCGCGCATACGTGTTTTATTTGTAAAGATAAATTCTCCTGGAAAGTAACGCTACCAGCAACTAAAAACCATGAAGATCAAGTAGAGGTATACATAGCTAGTACATTTTATACGGTTGAAGGAATCAAGGCAGATCTTGAGATTTACGCGAAATGTCCATCCTGTCAAACCAAATACAAATTCGAGTCCTCTTGCCCAATTGAAATGGTTCGAGAATATGAGCTAGTGTAGAATAGATTTGAATAAAAAACAGACGGGATGTCTGTTTTTTTTTATCTAAAAAATAAGCAATGATGTCCTTCAAATTTAGAGACAATCCTCTGAATTTGTTTAACACAAATTCCAGTAGTGTATAATAGGAATATTAAATATGTGGGAGTTGGTAATGGGTGAACTGCAAGATTACTAGAAATGCTGCCAAAAAGATTAAGGAAATCTTAACTACGGAAGAATCTAAGGGCAAACTATTGCGCGTTATAGTCACACACTCCCATGGAGATCATGCCCACTATGGTTTAACACTCGATGAGGCAAGAGAGAACGATGAGATAGTCCATACGGATAAGGAAATTGATGTCATTTTAGATAAATCACAGGATTTATTAGATGGTGTTAAAATTGACTACTTATATTTTCCTCAGGAGGGGTATGTGATTACGAACCCGTCTAGAGGAAATCATGGTGACCACTAGGCTGTCAGGCTCATCTTCTATATTTCAATACCACTAATAAAGAAATGACTGTGACCTATATTCGCACTCTTTCATAGCTTACTAGTGAGAAAGTCGAAGGGGGAGGATATGCATGGTACGAAGAAACAAGAGATTTAAGACGATTCTTGTTTTGTACATCCTCTTGGTCATTGTCGTTATGGTCATTCATGGCTAGATATGAACGTTTGGTTACTCTCCTGTCCTTATGGGAGAGTTTTTTTATATCATTTTATTAAAATAGGCGAAGGTTTTTGAAGAATTTCAGGTACTTGCCCATACTCTTTTACCCAAGTTCACATACCCTATAATGATCGAAAAGTAGGATAAGCGAACACAAGTAAATTAAAATGGATATAGGGAGGTGCCGATTTGGCAACAAACAAAAAGCAATCTACATCACAGCGATTGGCAAGTATTGAGTCCTCAATCCTAGAAATTCAAGAGCAAATGAGTCATACAAAAAAACAAATGGAATCGTTAGATCGAGTGATTGCTGATTTACAGGAAATTAAGAAAAACACCAAACGGAAAAAAGTTAGCCTCTTTAGTCGGATAAGAAAGAAACCTGAAGAGGATAAAATGTCACAAGTAGCCACGTTGCTAAAAAATCCAGTTTTACAATCTGTGCTGCAGAAGTCTGGAAAGTTTGGGAAGGGAATCGATCTCTCTAATATTGCTTCATTACTGCAAGAGCCAATGATTCAATCGATGATTAATCCGAAGTTAAATAAAGGTAAGGCCCCAACGAAAAAAAGTCCCGGAGTTGCCTCGGGGATGCCGGAAATTCTGAAGCTAATTCAGAGCCCTGCTATTCAAACTCTATTGAAAAACCTATGATCGATTCCGCTTAAGTTACATGACTTGTCAGTAGAGATCATAAATATAGCAATGAGGGGATGAATAAAAGAAAATCTACCCTTTACGCCAAAAAGGAATTTTCCAATTTCCATCGAATACCTAATTAATGGAGGTTCGATGAATGATGAAAAAATGGTGGAAGAAATTACTGCTTTTTGGCGTTGTTGTCATGGGTACGCAGCTGTTTCCTTTATCTAAAATACCAATTTGGGGTAGGGTTTATCCCACTCTATTCTCATCATTCTCTTCAGCTTCCAATCAAGATCAAGGCTCAACAGAATATAATCCTAACGATATGAGGAAGGAAGAGTCTATAGCAAGTACCTCAGAAACTGAAGCTATAGAAGAAGTTACCAATGTAATGGATCCTACTGTACTAGTTAATAAGTATAGGTATTTACCTGTGGGATATGTTCCAAAGGATTTGGTCCAACCGAATATTCCCTTTTCTTTTCTAGGAAGAAGCCAGAAGAAGCTTATGCGCAAGGAGGCAGCACTGGCTTTAGAAAAGTTATTTGTACAGGCAAAGAATGATCATATGAATCTTGTTGGAGTATCTGCATACAGATCCTTTGACTCTCAAAATAGTATTTTTAAAGGAAATGTTAAACAGCAGGGAGAAGCCGCAGCTAAACAGGTGAGTGCAATTCCCGGGCATAGTGAACATCAAACAGGGCTTGCCATTGATGTGTCCACACCGAAGATTGAGAATGTGTTAGAGCCTAGATTTGGTGAAACGGATGAAGGGCGTTGGATCGTTCAAAACGGACCGAGTTACGGCTTTATCGTTCGCTATCCGCAAGGCAAAGAGCAGATAACGGGATACACTTATGAGCCTTGGCATATTCGTTATGTGGGTATCCAATTAGCAAAGGAAATTTCAGAACAAAATATAACATTAGAGGAATATTGGCAGACAAGAAAAGAAAAAGGATCATTGGGTGGCCAATGATCCTTCTTGGTGTATCGGAATTAACATATCAATTCTCTAACTTGGTAGTCGGGTTTTCTGGCGCCCTTATCGTGTAGTTCTTTAAAGAGGTTGCGATAATTGACAATGCATAGCTCATCATCCATATAACGAGTTTGGATAAAATCTAATAATTCGTCCACATGCGAAGGTTGGTTTTGTTTAACTTCAATAAACTTTTTAACAATGTCTTCAAGTGTCATCAAGATAACCCTCCTTGTAAGCGCTTTACCTAATCATAACACATCATTTTCGTATCCTTATATTTTAAAAATATTTAGACTAACGACAAAAAACTACATTTCTATCTTTTTCTTCTATAAAAATCTTTCTATTCTACCTGGATTCTCATTCATACGTGTAATGGATATGACAATTGGAAAAGATAAGGGAAAAGGAGGATTGAAAGATGTCGAAAAATAACTACACACCCTTATCCACCGAATTCGATCAAACTCGCACGCTATTTCCGGAGGAATTTCCTGAGGGCCCTTATGGATCCATGTCTAATTTTGATTTTACTAAGGACGAATGGAAAGCAGATATGCATAGTGCTCCACGATTTACTTATGAAACCAGAGGCTTTCATGAGAATCTGTCTAGAGAGGATGAAGGATCACATCCAACACATGATGATCCTAATCAGTCTGAACAACCACCTTATGATAGAAATTATGGAGCAACAGATATGTAATGAAAGAGTGGTCGCCTTACGTAGGTGGCCATTTTTTATGTGTGAAAAGAATAATATGAATGAATTCTGATTTAGATAAGGGTAACAAGTTTTCTTTACATATTTGCCAGGACAAGTTCATACATTGATCATATATGATAATTGGATTTTCACTAGAAGGCAGGTGGCTTTACTTGAAATTACTTCGAATCTTTAGTTCTCTAGCTCTTCTAATTGCCCTTGGATTCGTTGGATATCATTATTTGACTGATACCCAAATAACGCAGGATAAACAAACGGTAATCGACCGTACTCCCCTTGTGATCCATCATTCAAATTATAATCAAGAGGACCAAAAATTCCTTGAGGTCGTTCGAAAGTCTATCCTAGAGACCAGGAAAGTAATAGACAAGCTTGAGGTAGAAATACTTGATGCAGAAAATAATGATGAACCTACGGAAGCGCAGGATTCAATGGATGATGCGAGAAAGCAGCTATTATATCAATGGAATAATATTCATAATGGATACATCCCAAAAGATCCTAGCCTGCAACAATTAAAAACCAGTTACGAATCCATCCTAGATCAATATAGGCAGGGATTGATGATTGAAATGGATGCACTAGAGAATGCAACAACATCCCAGATGAAGGATGGATACCAAATCACAACACAGGCCAGAAGTGATTTACAACAGCTTTCTAAAGAAATTTCGAAGTAGAGGATGGCTGGAATGATTCGATGAATAGAGATGAATTCCTAATAACAATTTGGGTCACTGATCATAAACTAGAGTATTAATGATTAGATTGAGGTGGATTCCCATGCAACGCCTAATGTGTAAAGGAAAGATCCACAGAGCCACAGTAACAGAAGCAAATCTTGAGTATGTTGGAAGTATAACAATTGATGCTGATCTCATGAGGGAAGCAAATATATTCCCTTATGAAATGGTTCAGATCACAAGTTTAAGAAATGCTACGCGTTGGAAAACCTATGCCCTTCCAGCCCCAGCTGGTAGTGGTAGAATTTGTTTGAATGGTCCTCCTGCCCATTTATTTCAACCAGGTGATTTAGTGATCATTTTGAGCATGGGGCTTTTTTCTGAAGAGGAGCTTACGAACCTTAAGCCCACAATTGTATTTGTAGACTCTACCAATCAAATGACAAAGATTGAAACGATTCATTTGACTGGTGAGGTGGGACCACATGAATAGCGGCAAATATGCCAAGTATAAGGTTCTTATGAAAGAAACGGATCTTCATCCATACTTACCGGAAACTACAATGTTTACACCATCCAACTTTTGGCGTTTAATGAATAAATATCAAGATGTTATTCTGAAACCAACTGGTGGAGGAGGAGGGTCTGGGGTAATCCGTGTAGGACAATTAGGTCAGGATCAGTATGTTATTCATACCTCTAGGATGAGTAGGAAGGTAGTGGGCCAACAAACAGCCTTCCATTACTTAAAAACAATGATGCAAAAAAGAGCCTATATCATACAACAACGCATCTCGCTGGCAAAATATAAGGGTAGGCTTCTTGATATACGTGTGATGGTACAAAGAAGAATAGGAAGGCCTTGGGATATTACGGGAAGATTAGTGAAGGTTGCTGGTTCTGGATTTATTATCACTAATACGGCACGAAGTGGTGGATATGTCCTTCCACTAGAGAGTGTGACAGACGCAAAGGTGATAAATCAATTAGATACGGTAGCTCTCCTTGCTACTAAAACCCTGACTAGTGAATATAGAGGCTTACGAATGGTAGGAATGGATATGGCGCTTGATTCAAATGGTAACATATGGATTATTGAATGCAATTTTAGACCGGCTGTATCTTTATTTAAGAAACTAAAGGATAAAAGGATGTACCACAGAATTCTTTCTTATATGAAATAATGGCTTCAGCGGTGCTGAAGCTTGTCATTTGAATGGACAAGCTATTACGAATGCTTGTGCTTGGCAGTCTATTGTGTAAACTATTATAAGAAGGACGAATTTTAAGAAACATAGGGGAGAAGATGAAATGTTAAATGGTAAGGTGGCTTTAATTACTGGAGGGGCAACAGGAATTGGAAAAGCAATTGCGTTAAAATTGGCTAGAGCTGGAGCTAGTATTGTTATTAACTATTCCCGTTCACTTGAGGATGCAGAAAATACCCAGAGAGAAGTAGAGGAATTGGGTAGCTCCTGCATGATCTATCAAACAGATGTTTCGAAGGATCAGGATGTTCGAGAAATGGTTCGCAGAACCATCGAGCAGTTCGGTCGGTTGGATATACTTGTTAACAATGCAGGAGTGACTAATTTTGTAGAACATAAAGATTTGGAAGGATTGAAGGAAGAATATTGGGACCGCGTTATGTCTGTTAATGTAAAAGGCACCTTCTTCTGTTGTCGAGCAGCACACGAGGAATTAAAGAAAAACAAAGGCTGTATTCTTAATATTACATCAATAGCTGGTATGACTGGTTTAGGAAGTTCAATTGCTTACTCAGCTTCGAAAGCGGCAGAGATTAGTTTAACGAAATCCCTAGCTCGGGTAATGGCTCCTGAGGTACGTGTGAACTGTCTTTCACCAGGTATAGTAGAAACAAGATGGGTTGCGGGGCAAGAAGACCATATTAAAAGACTAGCTGCAGGAACGCCACTTGGTAGAGTAGCCTCTCCTGAGGATGTGGCTGAAGTAGCATTTTCCATGATTGCCAATGCTGAATTTGTGACAGGACAGAATTTCGTAGTAGATGGTGGGATGTTTATTTAGGGTGTTAATCCAGTGGAAAAGGGCAAATTCCCGATAAATTCATGAGGGGGTTGCCCTTATTTTTTGATAAATGGAGAGTTACTTCGCTTCCAATAAGGATGCTGGGTATCTATTCGACTAGGATCTGTGGTTCTACATGGACGGTTACATTTCCACGAAGTGCTTTAGAAATCATACAAGCTTGTTCAGCACGTTCAGCAGCTTTACGACTCATTTCTATTTGCTCTTCATTGACTCCCAGGCTTAAAGTAATAGATGGTTTATGAGTAATCGAAACAAAATGCAGGCCGCCTTCACTGCTAAGGAGTCCATCTGTAATTAAAGTAAGGGATGTAACAGGAAGCTTCCTATTCTCTAAAACGGAGGCAAGAGTGATCATATAGCAAGTAGAGGCTGCACCTAATAACATCTCTTCAGGATTTGTGCCTGTACCAGGCCCACCCATATCTTCCGGGACTGAAACAGCTGTCTGAAGATTTCCAGAGGATATTTCCCCTTTACCAAGTCGTCCACCATTCCAGTTTGCCTTTAGCTGAAAATGAAATTCTGACATATGCTTTTTCCTCCTCAATTTGATTGGCCTTTCTACATACTATTTCAATATAGTGGTTAGATAATCCTGTTTTTCCTTTCTTTTTCGTGGAAGAATAATCGAAATAGCACATTGAAGCGTTAGCGCATATTTTGGAGTAAAAACAAGTGATGGATGGTTGAGAAGCAATGACAATTACATTTATGGAGACATGGAAAAGTGAAAAAGTAAACCCTCTATCCATTACGATCGGTCATTATATGAATATTGAGGGTGTTCGTATTCATTATTTACAGAAGGGTGAAGGTCAACCTGTGATTCTTATTCACGGACTTGGAGCCTATTCTTATACCTGGAGGTATAACTTTGACGAGTTGGCACATGATTTCAAGGTTTATGCTCTTGATCTCAAGGGATTTGGGCTTTCGGATAAGCCGAAAAAAACAGGATACTCCATTGATGACCATGTAAAATTAGTTCAAAAATTTATTGAGAAAATAGAAGAAAAGCCAGTTCATTTAGTTGGCAGCTCTATGGGAGGAGAAATCGGCCTACGAATTTGCCTAGATTCACCCGAGCTAATCGATAAGCTTGTGTTAATTGGGAGCTCCGGTTATAGAGATCGCATTCCTTGGTATTACCGTGTGCTTGGTTATTTGCCATATAATCAATGGGTAAAGCGTTATATACAGAAAAAATATTTAAAGGAAGAGCTGTTAGCCCAAGTCGTCAAGGATGCTTTCTATGATCCTGAAAAACTTAAACCACAAGAGATTAAAAATTATATTTATCCTGTTTTTTTGACGGGTTTTGAGGAAGCCTATTTAAGCCTGTTTCGTAAATTTGATTTTGGGAAGAGGTTGAATGAGTACTCCGCAATCCAACATCAGGCTCTAATACTAGCTGGAGAGAATGATCGAGTCATTCCATTGCAACACCTCCAACGTCTAAATCAAGATTTATCTAATTCAACGTTAGTTACTCTTAAGAAGGCTGGGCATTTCCTCCATGAGGAAAGACCGGAAGTAGTAAACCAATTGATCCATCAATTTTTGTTGAACAATTAACTTTCGCATTTGACTCTTGGAAAAATCCGATATATAATTCTTATTGTCAACGATAGATGTCAACGATAGATTGCTTCTTGAGCACCACGTTCGGGACGTGGGGGTCTCAGGTTCAAATTCTGTCTTCCCGACCAATTCATAGTTGGTTGTAGGTTTGTATGTATACATTTGCGGGTGTAGTTCAATGGTAGAATGCCGGCTTCCCAAGCCTGAGGCGGGGGTTCGATTCCCCTCACCCGCTCCAAATTAAAAAGCTGGTGTGGCACAGTTGGTAGCGCACTTCACTCGTAATGAAGGGGTCGGAGGTTCGAGTCCTCTCACCAGCACCATAACCATACATATCAACGTTTTAAGC
>DATFAS010000230.1:0-9079 GCA_035254305.1 Bacillota bacterium | reverse complement strand
TTCACTATTTACATTAAATTCATAATGCCTTTTGTTTCTTTAATCCTTGATATAGAGTATGTAGATTTCAAAATTGATTAATTTTTTAATGAATTATTTTTATGTTTTAATACGAAAAATTGACGACCTTAAATCGCTAGGCTATAATTTCCATAAAAGGTTATAAGAGGTGGTTTTCTTTTGATCCATAACGAGACTGTACGATTGAAGTATCCGCTTATAGGTGCAACTGAAGTTCAGATCGATCACAGTGAAGCGTTGTATGCAGCACTTTCACGTATTTTCCCCTTTATTCATCAGTGTGAAGGGATTCAAATTACAAACATTAAAGGATTATTTTCAGTAAATGCCCAACTGCACATTGGTGATCAAGGCTCATTTATTATCCAGTCCCCTATACAACATGTTCCGCAACTTCTTCGCTTGGCAGGGAAATCTATTACTATTCAAAATCAAAAGTTTCGAATTGGGATTCCAGAAATATATTCGATTAACTTCGCACCGAACCTAGTCGCTAGAATTGTATGCGTGAAGGGGAAACAATGCGAATCCGAGATGTTTGAGTACTTAGTAGAAGAATTAAAACGAAAACATGGTGCTATCTTACATAAGGATTACGAACTTCATATTTTAAGGCGTAGAATCATTACAATCCATAATAAGAAAATTGTAGGTTTCGGTGTTGCGATAACCAATATTTCTTCTGGTGATCTTTCTATCGCTTTGCAGGCAGATCCACCTTCAGGACGCAAAAAATATGGCTGTGGGTATTTCCTTCCGTATGAACAAAAAAGGTTTACAGCTGGACAAGCTCTTTATTCGGAGGGTGAGGAATTTGATACCGAAACGACTGTTAGCTAAGAGTTTTACTGGAGATTTAATTCCAGATCAAGCGCTATTAATAGAGCATTCCTCACTTGTAGCTCAAGCATGTAGTAAACTCGCAGAGATCTTAGGTTCACAAATATTAAATAATATGGAGATCTCTAATGATTATGAAGAAACACTTCATCAGGTTCTGAAGTGCTTTGGTTGGACTCATGACCTTGGGAAATGTAGTAATAGTTTTCAAGATATGTTGCAAAGGAAAAAAGGCACCAACCACCATATGGTAAGACATGAAATACTATCCTTCCTACTAATGCATCTAGAACCCAACCTTCGAAAAGGGATAGAAGCTTTTCCTCACGATACTCAGATGATTTTATTCTGTACGGTTTTAGGGCATCACCTTAAAACAAGTTCTAAGAATAATAGTTTTTCTCCCCAACAAACAAGCTCAGTAACGATTTATACTAGTCATCCAGATTGGAATAATCTTATAGAACGGATGTGGGGGGATTTACCTCATCAACCACTCGAACCTATTAAATTTACGGATGACAATATCACAATCACTGCCTATAGAGAACCTGGGAAAATAGATGCTAGGGATGAGCTTGCAAAGCTGCTCAAAAAACTTAAGCGTCATTCCTTAAATGAAGAATTGAATAAACTATTATCTGCAACAAAGGCACTTGCCGTTTGTGGGGATGTTTTAGCCAGTGCACTTGGAAGTGATAATGAAAAAGCAAGTTTTAGTGTTAAACAATATATTGATGAACATCTTCTAAATACGGGTCTAGTTCAAGAAGATTTAGATGAGATTGTGCAAACGTGGTGTAGAAAATATCTAAAAAGCGATTCTTTTGAGTTGAGGCCTTTCCAAATAGAAGTGGCGAATTCTAATCATTCGTTAACACTGGTGGAAGCAGGATGTGGCACGGGGAAAAGTTTAGCGGCATATCTTTGGGCAAAGCAATGGTGCAAACCAATTCCTAAACGTCTATTTTTCTGTTTGCCAACAACAGGAACAGCAACAGAACAATATGCAGACTATGCATTATTGGCAGAGGTTAAATCCGATTTGATTCACTCAAGAGCATCAATTGACCTTGAACAGCTGCGAAGTTTAGATTTGATAGATTTAAGCGACGACGAAGATGATCCATTTAAAACTCAACAAGATATTGTTGAATCCCTTCGACTGTGGAGTACTCCACTCGTAGTGTGTACGATGGACACAGTATTAGGATTAATGGTAAATAACAGGCGTTCAATCTATAGTTATCCTTCTTTCATGAATGGAATGTTTGTTTTTGATGAAATTCATTCTTTGGACAGTAGGATGTTCGGTCACCTAGTGATGTTTTTGAGAACCTTCCCTAATATTCCAGTTCTCTTGATGACAGCATCATTACAGGAATCAAGGAAGGAAGTATTACAACAGGTGAGGCAGGATATCAAGATCATTCAGGGACCTACAGATTTGGAAGAGTATCCTCGATATGCAATACAGTTTTCTCCAACAAAGGATGAGGTTGAAAACGAAATTAAAAAGGTACTCTCTGAAAAAGGTAAGGCGCTTTGGGTATGCAATCAGGTGGATTGGGCAATTGAACGTTATCGTAGCTATAAGGAAATAATAGCTGGAAATGTTGTAGATCTCTACCATTCGCGATTTAAGTATAAGGATCGAAGTAAAATTCATAGACGTGTGATTGATGATTTTAAAAATCAAGAAATACCCAGGATGCTTATTGCAACACAGGTAGCAGAGATGTCGTTGGATTTATCTGCTGACTTACTAATTACAGATTTAGCCTCTATTTCTTCTTTAATTCAAAGGTTTGGGCGATCAAATCGAAAGATTGATCCAAATGAAATGCGCCCACCAAAACAGATTTTGGTTTTACCCATAGATGGGAAAAATTCATATCCATATTCTAAGGATGATTTACATAGGGCTGAACAATGGATAAATCATTTGGTAGAGTTGAATCGACCCATCTCCCAGCGAGATTTAAAAGAAGCGGCAAAGCTGTATGGGGAGAATGGTAGCATTTCACTTGTTGAGGCAGAGTTTAATGCTGGTTTTATTACAGGTGAGTGGGAAACAGTTCGAGAAAGAGTAAGGGTTATGGGGTATACAGTCCCAATTATCATGAAAGAAGATGTAGATCAATACATTCAAAATTTTGGGGTAAAACCTAATAAGGATTGGGTTCGAGAATTTGAAATACCTATGCCTACTCAATCTGAGATAAATAGGTGGTCTCGACTTTACCATACTTTAGTGGCTCCACTGAATACAATACGCTATGATTTTGATCCGACTTTAGGTAAAGGAGAGGGAGCTGTTTGGCGACAGAAATCATTTACCAATTAAATGATCCAACATTTACAATTTACCATCGAGCTGCATTGGGTGGGTTAGCTTCAACGCTTATGGAATGGGATACTAAGCGTAAAGATATTAAGCCTAACGATATTGAATACGAATACGATAATTTAACTGTAAAACTTCGCTGGGATGAAGGGCTTGACGACACAGAAGCTATTGCTCGTATATTGGAAGCATCTTTTCGACTTACTGATGAAAGATTAATAGATTTGCCTGGTCATGGATTACGACCTAATCAAGATGAACAACGTGTTGCAATTCATAATGCAATATTGGGGACTTTTTTGCAACACAACAAAATGAGACCAGCAGAAAAAAAGTTAAGGCATGTAAATTTATCAGATGATGATGAAAAACCTAAAATGGTTTCTTATAAAGCACTACTTACCTATGCCCATCGGACTGCTCAAGGAACGGATTTGCTTAAGAAAAATGGAGATATGCCAACATGGGCAAAAATTCCGCAATCTCTTATCCCAGGTGTAACGGCTGGGGCAAAGGACTTTCAAGTTTTAGGTAAAGATGCTTTGCTTCTGCTTTTCCTCATGGTAGGTTGTCCAGTTTACATTTTAAGATCAAAAATACATCAAGAGAAGGCGCAATACGGCATCGTCGTACCTAATGTCATTAATTTGGAGGATTATTGTGATGCGATTCGCGACCTTGCTTCATCAAAAAACAAATATGTGGGGGAGTATGAACGCCGAATTGTGGGTGGTTTAGAAGAAGCAGCATTGCAATTTATGCTTGATATTCGTGTTACAGATGATTTGGATTACTTGAGTAAAGGAGTGGATGGCTGTCTGACAATCTGCATGGGTAGGGTTGCTTGGGATAAAAACCAAATCAACCGAAGTGCTGTACAGCGTATTCGTTCTCATTATGAACAACTCGGCATTTTTATTGCTGCAAAGGATTCACTTCTCGGTGAAATCAAAACGTTAATAACAGATCAAGGTGAAGCATATTCCATTCCAGCATCTGTAATTCCATCATTGACTGCTTCTAACTTGGTAACAGGATCCCATTGGGCGCGAGGATTTGCTCACGTTGTCAAAGAACAAAAGGAGTTTAAACAACTTCTATATATGAAGGAGGGATTTGTAAAGATGAATAGTGCTATTAATTTAGAAGAGGAACGTGCTCTTATCGATGCCTTTCATGAGGCATGGGAAAGAACGATGGCTCAATTAGGGGATAGAGCCAGACGAGATGGTTTGGACTTTAAGAGATTGGTTGAGGTAGAGCAAGAACGAATCCGCAATACGATTCTCCGTCAACAAACAGTGGATTCATTGGCAAATTGGTTTTTACAATTCTGCGCATCAGCCACAAGAGGGGGGGCAATGAAGTCATTTCAGAAGTACAAGGAAATACTCTATTATTACATGTGTAACCAAAAGTATTATGAAAGATTTCAAAACTTGTGTCTATTTGCCCTTCTAAGCTATTCAAAAGAAAATGGAGGTAAGTAATCATGGCGACTTATTATTTGTATGGAACGATCTTGACAAATGAGGCTGTAGCTGCCAATAATCGTGGGGATAACATGGGGAATACGACAACTTTGCAAAAAGTTTTTCATTACGATGAATTACACACCAGTGTGTCCGCAGAAGCCATCCGTTTTGCCATCCGTTATCGTTTTCAGCTAGAAGGATTGCCAGTGAATCGAAATTATGATGCCAATGGCGGGAAGTTAACATTTGAGGATGAGAAGAGGACCTATTGGGATGGGTCAAATACCCCCTACATTGACGACGATTTAATGGGTTTTATGGATGCAGCAGCTGCAAAAAAAGAAAGAGAGGAAGAAGATCTTGAGCAGGAGAATCCAGGGAAAAAACCTAAAGCAAAAGGCAAAACAACTAGAAGACAAAGCCCACTAGCTATTGGAAGAGCTGTATCACTTCGGCCGTATCGGGGGGAGATCTCCTTTAATGCGGTAAGTGGTGAGAAGGAGAAAGGGAAATTATCTTTATATAATGCAGAAATGCACACAACCGAATATCAATATTCGTTTGGATTAAACTTAAATGATGTTCTTCATAAAGAAAATATTCGTCACCTTGTTGAAGCGATTGCAGATATGCCAAATGTGGCAGGAAATCATGCGAGATTTGCCTATGACTTTTCTCCTGCCACTGTAGTACTTAGGGTGACTAAAGAACACTCCTCAAAATTGCAAAATTGTTTTGAGCATGATGAAGAAACTAGGTCTTTTACCGTAGAAAATTTAATTAGAAGAGTTAAGAGTGAAGATATTCCTGCTGAAGAATTGATTATTGGCGGACATATATTTGATACGAAAGATGGTCAGTCATTAATCGATCTTGGGGTTACAGTAATTCCCGGTGTTCGAAAGGCTGCTGAAGAAGCCATACTTCGAATTGCTACATTAAGTGAAGAGTTTACGATTCTAGAAAAGAGATAGGAGTGCAATGGATTGATAACCTTGTACATTGATGTACCGTTTGCAAGCTTTCGGAAGTCCTTTGCTCGTTCCTATGTAGAAACCTATGTAGTTCCACCACCAGCCACTGTATATGGGATGTTGTTATCGCTTATTGGTGAAAAATATCGATCTGCCCATCAGGGTGTGAGATTAGCTTTTGCTTATCGTAAAGTACCCCAAATTGTGACAACTCTACGAAAATTGAGTCGATATAAATATGGTGTTGCCAGTAAGCAACAATCACTTGGGAATGCCCCTGACTTCATTGAAACAGCATGTGGTTTAGAATTTATATGTTGGATTGATTCTTCTCAAGAAGAAAATCACCTGAATTTAGAACAACGTGTAAAGGAAGCGATCCTTAATCCAGATGAAATTTCACGATATGGTATTCTCAATCTGGGGCTTAGTGATGACCTAGTAAATGAAATAAGTTTAATAGAAGAAGTTGGTGGAGAATGGAATAAACTCATTTCGAGATCGGGAGAAATTAAACCGATTAAATTTCTTTCAAATGATTCTCTAAAATTTCATAAGCTCATCCCTAATCCATCAGGAGCAATAGAACTACCGATTTGGGTTGATCATGTGGGTGGACAAGGGACAGTATGGCAACGATTTAATTTAGAGGATATAGCTTACTTCTTAACTATTCAGCCTGGGGATGAATGGTGGCCGTGGTTAACCATAAAATCTAATTCTATTAAATGAAAAAATAGGTTTAACTCTTCATATGATGGTTAAAAATAATAGAGTACCAGATCATGTGAAGGGAGGTTACCAAACATGAGTCAACCACTTGTTGAGTTGCAAGAAAAGGAACCATTGATTCGTGTTATGGCATTACATGCTTTAGCGTATTGTGAACGTTTATTTTATCTTGAGGAAGTAGAGGAAATTCGGGTTGCGGATGCAAGTGTATTCGATGGAAGAAGATTACATGAACTTATTCCTGAATATTCCCAAGTGGAACGCCTTACTTTGGAAAGTGAAACATTGGGTATCTACGGAAAGGTAGATTGTGTGCGTTCAAAAAAAGGTGAGTTGATTCCCTATGAATATAAAAAAGGTAGAAGCCGAATAGAGCCAAATGGGGAAGCTGGTGCTTGGCCTTCAGATGAGTTGCAAGTGATTGCATATGCATTATTACTTGAAGAGCACTTTCAACAATCGATAAAAGAAGCACGAATCTATTATGCTGCTGATCATAAGACGGTTATTATTAAATTGACCAAACCTGTGCGAAATCGTTTGTTCGAAGCGATTAATCAGGCAAGGCAATTGAGAAACACAACGTTAAGACCAGATATTGCGGAAAATGAGAGATTATGCATTCGTTGTTCACTAGCCCCAGTGTGCCTTCCCGAAGAGGAGAGATTAATTTCATCTCCTGAGAGAGAAACAATCAGGCTTTTCCCAGAAGATCGGGAAACGAGAGATGTTCATGTGACAATACCAGGCTCTACTATTCGGAAGAGTGGAGAATCGATTATCGTTGAGACGAGGGATGGTAACAAGGATGTTTTGCCTCTAGTAGAAGTTGGATCTGTGACATTGCATGGACCTTCCCAAATGACAACACAAACATTACACTTATGTGCACACAAGGGAATTCCAGTACACTGGATGAGTACAGGTGGGAATTACATAGCAAGCCTAACTAATGCTGCTGGAGGTGTACAACGTCGACTACGGCAGTATAAAGGGTTAACGAATGCAGATATGTCCCTTAAATTATCGAAGGCAGTTGTTACTGCAAAGATTGAAAGTCAAATTAGATATTTGCTAAGAATGTCACGTGGGAAAAATATACGAACGGAAATGGATGAGCATATCCATATGATGAAGACAATGTTGCGAAAATCCCACAAAGTGTCTGAGCTTGATGAATTGTTAGGTTATGAGGGAAATGCAGCACGATCCTATTTTTCTTGTTTAAAGATGTTAACACGAGAATGTGTTGAAGAGGGTATGGCGTTCACTCATCGCAACAAGCGACCTCCTAAAGATCCAGCAAATGCTCTCTTGTTATTTCTATATTCGTTACTATATCGTGATTGTGTACAAGCGATTATTAGCGTAGGGTTAGATCCAACAATCAGTTTCTATCACCAACCCCGATCAAGTGCCTATCCTTTAGCGTTGGATTTGATGGAACTATTTCGAGTAGCTCTTTGTGATATGGTTGTTTTGGGATCAATCCATCGTAAACAATGGAATGTCGATGAAGATTTTATTGTCGCAAAGGATCATGTTTGGCTAAATGATATGGGACGAAAAAAAGCAATTGGTCTATATGAAAAGAGGAAGCAAGATAAGTGGAAACATCCAGTCATTGGATATTCGTTATCTTATGCAAGGCTATTGGAATTAGAAGTTAAATTATTAGAAAAAGAATGGTCAGGTCATCCAGGATTATTTGCACTAAATCGGTTGCGATAGTAGGATTACAATGCCAAAGAGTAAAATATATCTGGTCTGCTATGATATCGTCGAACCGAAACGTTGGCGTAAAGTCTATAAAACTATGAAAGCGTATGGGAAGAGATTGCAGTATTCTATTTTTAAGTGTCATCTTACTGATAAGCAATTGGCTGAAATGCGTTGGAAACTAACGAAAGTATTAGATTCAAAAGAGGATCGTCTTCTTATAGCTCCCCTTCATCATGATATAATTAAAGAAGTTTTCGTTATCAATGTCATTGATGAATGGGATACTGAGAGAGATCGATTCCTTTTGTTGTAAAATTCAAAATTCAAGTATCTATCCCATTTAAGATTATTCAGATATAAAATATCAAATTTGTTTAGGAAAGATCTAGATTATCTACATGTATTTTGTTTTTTAGGTACTTGAAAATACTAAATGTAGGTAATTCTAGAGGTGTTTCTCAATTTCTTGAGGAAAAGATGGAGTAGTACTTGTAATGTTTAGAATGTCTTGTGATACTTGAATTAGTTCCATTTCAGAGTTGAAATATCAGTATTGTAGAGCAATGGACTGAAATTAGCTGTGATGCTGAAAAGCGTTGAGCACAAGAAAATATTATTGAGTGGATTTGTGCCAATGAAGACTGAAATTAGCTGTGATGCTGAAAAGCGTTGAGCACATAATGCCTTTTAGGTATGCGGCCACGGTTTCGTTCATCTGAAATTAGCTGTGATGCTGAAAAGCGTTGAGCACAGGTGGTAAAATGGAATGGCAGCCACAAATCAAAACCTGAAATTAGCTGTGATGCTGAAAAGCGTTGAGCACTATGTTTCGTGGTCCAATAGGTCAAACTCATTTAGAACTGAAATTAGCTGTGATGCTGAAAAGCGTTGAGCACGAATCGTTTTTCTCGTTGATTTACATCCCGATTAGCCTGAAATTAGCTGTGATGCTGAAAAGCGTTGAGCAC
>DATFAS010000229.1:0-14321 GCA_035254305.1 Bacillota bacterium | reverse complement strand
CTCTTAACCCTTAAAAAATTAATATTGAATTTATACTCCCCATTAGTTGTTTCATCATAACGAAGGGTTTTCCAGGGAATTTCAAATTCAGCATACCAACCTGAATCAGTTTGTGTGGTCCTTACCTTCCAAAGTCCATTCCAGTCACTATCAAAGAACACATCATCATACGCCAAATAATCCTTTTGTGCACCATACGCATTGCAGGCAAAGGTCATGCTGTTTCGTTTATCATTAAAGCCATCAAAACAAACGGCAACCATGTCGTGCTGCTTATAAGCGAAATCCCTTTTTAAGTCCGGAACCCGTATTTTTTCTGGCTCATTACCTGAAAAACAGAAGAAACCTATATACAAATTCTTTTTATTATACATTCCTTTTACAACAGTTTTATATCTCGAAGGCTTCCCCTGCTGAGGTTCCAGTTGCACAAATCCACCGGACCCCATGGCCTGGCTCCATTCTTCCTCGCTAAGCCTTCCGTCTATTGAAAGCATGGAATTAATGCGTGTTACTTTAAATTCCAGCTGGACAGAATCCGGAGTAAATGAATTCTGAGCAAAGGAAATCTTGGTAAAAAATAAAAAAATAACCAGCCACCAAACATTTTTCATTTTTCTTTTTTTTTGCAAAAAAAGGTGTTGAAAAAAAATATATCAACCCGATTCTTGCTATACTTATTTATTGCTGTAGGTGAAAATTGCAGGCAAACAAAGAAGATATTCGCACTCGATTTCCTGTTTAATGTCAGTCTGAAGAAGTGACATTAAAAACAATCAACCGCTCCCGACTGCTGTTTGACAATGAGGGGGGAAGTGTCAATAACTATTTAAGTTAAAAGCCAATGAAACCCAGAATTGAAGTAATCACAGAAAAGAAACTGATTGGCAATTGGCTAACCATGAGTCTGGTGGATCACAAAGTGGTGAACCTTTAGAAGAGTTTTATGCAAGGACGAAATGAGATATCTCACTCCATTAATTGCTATGTTTAGAGGTAAAGTGGTAGAAAATTACGTCCGGAAATAGCAATGCCCCTGTATCAATCGAAAGAGTTTGAGGTGAATGAAGCAGATTCAATAATTGAAACGACAAGCAATTTCTCCCCAAATCCCCACTATCTCCTTCCTATCTGGTTCCTACCTTGTTCGGGAGCGCTATGCTGAAACCCGCGCCAGTACTGGAAAACCCGACGCTGACTAGAACAAGTACCGAACAAAACCACGTCCAGACCCTGAAAAACACGATTTTTTGGCGTTAACCTTCTATTGATCAATGAGTTATCTGGGGTTACGTAACCCCCTGTAACCCCGGGACAGTCCTTTCCCCATCTAGTTTTGCCCTGTTCCATTCACCGGTGATCCCGTCTGCAGCGGGAGAACGCAGAGTTCATCTTTTAAAACTTTAAAAACATCAACATGGCAATTTTTAGCAAAGGCATCCTGGGTGGTTTCTCAGGAAAGGTTGGGAACGTAATCGGTTCCACCTGGCGGGGTAAGGACGTACTCCGCAGTTTACCCACCAAACGCAACAGGGTGGCAACGCAGTCGCAACTGGATCAGCAGGAAAAGTTCTCGCTGATCATGAAGTTCATGACCAGTATGACGGCCCTGCTGAATACCACGTTCAAAGCCTATGGCAGGGGCATTTCTGCGGTGAACGCAGCCGTGTCTTACAACCTGCAAAACGGCATCAGTGGTGCGGCATCTCCGTTCAACCTGAGTTATCCCAATATCCTGCTCAGCAGGGGCGATTTGCCGAACACCAACACGGCCACTGCCGTTGCAGAAGCTGGCAATGCGGTGAAGTTCACCTGGGAAAACAACGCAGGCATGGGTAAGGCCAAGGTTACCGACAAAGTGATCCTGGTAGTGTACTGCCCTGCATTGAACCATACCGTGTATATAGCGGGTGGCAACATGCGCGGTGAACTCACGCAAAGCCTTACCGTGGCCGCATTCACCGGAGAAACCGTAGAGACCTGGCTGGCTTTTATTGCCGCCAATGAATCCGTGGTTTCCAACAGTATGTATACCGGTTCGGTCAACATTGCGCCATAGCAGGCGATTCATTCATTCACCCCGTTCAGTGTTTTGCTGAACGGGTTTTAAAACCTTGATTATGGAACTCAGTATTCTCAGAACCTATTTTCCCAATGGAACCAATGGTGTTTTGCTGATCAATCAAACCATCTGCTGCAACAGCATTGAGCTTCCCTGGCAAGAGAACGAACCATGTATTTCCTGTATTCCGGAAGGCCGTTATCCTGTCCTTAAAAGACACAGCGATCGATATGGCTGGCACCTGCATGTTGCGGATGTTCCCGGTAGATCGCTGATCCTGATGCACCCGTTCAACCATGCGCTCGAAGAATCCAAAGGCTGTATTGCCCCGGTGAGCGAGCTGACGGGGCAGGGGATGGGAACCCGCTCCCGGATTGCGTTTCATCGGTTACGGACAGCCGTGTACCGGGCGATGGATCTGCAAGAACCTGTTTTTTTAACCATTCAAAAAGCATTCAATGAAAAAGACTAAAAAATCAACATCCACAACCATTATTGAACGGGCCAAAGCGCCTACACCGCGGTTCTTTAAGCAAATCCGGAACGTCGGTTTGTTGCTGGCCTCCGTAAGTACCGTTGTACTCACTGCCCCAATTGGTTTACCAGTAGCCATCGTTACTGCTGCTGGTTACCTGGGCGTTGCAGGTGGTGTAATGAGTGCAGTGAGCCAGTTAACCGTTCAATCTCCTAACCCATAAAATCAATTGTATGGAACAGCCATTTCAGAAATTGGCCCATTGTGGGTTGGATATGGTAACCGGTACGGCGTTCGCTCTTTGTTTCACCATCCCGATGAGCGATCTGTTCACCACCGCCGTATTGGCTGCCATTGGCGCTGTGGTGAGTTTTTGCACCTCGCTGGCCTTGAGAAGGTTTTTCAGGTGTTTTAAACGCAAATAGCAGGTATAAACCCTCCCCGGAATATCCTGTATGATGCCTACATTTTAGGATCGTTTGTAACCCCTTTATTTATTCATTCATCTTAAAGGGATTTTATGTACGCTGTTTTTGAACAATTGAACGGATTGATGGACCAGATTGTATCCCAGTCTGGTGCTCCTGTTGGATCGGCCAAAGAGCAGAAAAATATACTGGACAACATCGAAAGCCTGAAGGTCCATTTTATAAAAGCCCATCTGGCGCAGGAGGATGGCAGGATCGGCAAAGCGGCCGTACAGTCTTTTCAGACTGCAGGCAGTTATTTGCTGAACAATGTATACGAACAGAACCTGGCTGAACCGGCTGCGTTTTATCAGCAGATGCAAAATGGGCTTTGTGGTTTTATTGAAAGCTTATACAGGAACTTCCCCGGTCAGTTCGATTATGGTATGCCCATGCCGCAACCGGTTTGGCAAAAGATCAGAACGGCAATGGAAGCATGCCTGTTGGGGCTTGATAAGCAAGGGGCATCAACGCAGTTAATTACCCTGATCCGTGCAGAACTCAACCATGCCTGCAGGGAACGAACACCGGATTATATTGCCGGACAGTACTGGCAAACCCTGGCGCAACGGCTGGATGAACTGAGCCCAGAACTGAGCCGGGAACGCTGCCGGGAATCGGCCCTGTACAACGATGCTGTGGTGAACATGTTGATTGGCTGCAATTTTAATTCTGGGAGGTTGATTCATTATGTGCTGGAAACAGCCGCAGCGGATTTAACCGACCAGGATGCCCCGGTGGTTTTTTGGACAGACCTGTTGAAGCGCATCAACAGGCTGCCCATTACCCCGGAGATGCAGTTGTACCGGAATACGGATTCCTGCAAACAGCAGTTGATACAATCGATCAATACGGAACTATTTGCCGCTGAGCAACTGCATCGGGAAGATGAAATGCAGGATAAACTGGTCACCAGCTTATCGGTAGACCAGTTTGCTTTGTTGATCCGTTTACTGGTGGATGCCCAGATTCTTAAATGCGAGAACATCAACCAGCTGATCCGTTTTTTCAGCAGGCATGTACAAACCTCGCGAACCTTGCAGATTTCTGCTGAAAGCCTCCGCCAGCGCTATTACACCATCAGCAAGCCTTCTGTAAAAATCATGCGTGATTACCTGGTAAACATGATGAATATGCTGAAAGGGTATTAGGGTGGTTAAATGTGGAGCAGGGTGGGAGAGTAATTGATTTGTTTCTATTTGTGACTGTGATGGCGTGAACGACTATATGAAATGCGGGTAGAAGTTGCTGGTGATATTAGACCAGGAACGAACTATATTTTTAATTGGCTCAATTGGCTCATAATTGGCTCAAGTGTTGAGCCAATGGCTTAAAATCGTCTTTCCTAAAATAAATAGCGCAAAAACTAAAAAAATAAAGCAATCGAAAAACCTAAAACCGACTGGTACTAATAACAACAGCATTTATCAATGTTTGGAACAAACGGGTTGGAGCTATTGCATGGAATGTGGGCACCTAACTGGTTTCATCCGCAAGCCTTCTGTAAAAATCATGCGCGATTACCTGGCAGATATGATGAATAGGCTGAAAGGGTATTAGGGTGGTTAAATGTGGAGTAGGGTGGACAGGGGAACTTCCAGGGCCCTGGCAATCTCGTACAAGGAAAAAATGGTAGGGTTCACCTTACCATTTTCTATTATTTCAATGGCCTGCTGGTCTTTGTTACAGGCCCGGGCAAGGTCCGACTGACTCCAGCCTTTCTCCTCCCTTAAGGAAATAATGCGTTGACCAATGCTTTTCTGTAACTGTTCTTTGTTCACCCGGGCAAAGTGGTACAAAAAAAGAAAATAAGTGTCATAATATAATTGACAAGTGGTTTTTCTGCTTATGTTTGTCATAATAAAACATGACAATGAAAAAGGCCATCCGAAAGATCAAAATATCCAAAGCCTACCAGCCAACCAGCAGGGAAAGCGTGATCATACCGTATATCCGAATCAAGGGCAAATGGCTAAAGGATTTTGGCTTTACCCAAGGGCAAAATATCTGCATTCAGGCGGCAGATAAGAAGTTGGTTATCACTGTAGAGGAGGCCATTTAGTCTGAACTTAAAATATTACGATTAACCGATAAAAATTAGGTTATTCCGCTGATTTATTTATATTGTGTAATTGTAGCATGTGTCGCTAATTCCCCCCAATTTACTGTGAAGAATTGCAATGCTGATCCCAACCGGATAGGGCATTGACTTACCCCTTTGTGGGACTGAGATGGCGTGAGCGTGGGGGGGATTGGTGGCGGGGTGCGCAGTTTTTTAGGTAGATTATTTATACTTCTTTGAGTAAGAACGAATCCTCTGGCCAAAATTGTGTGGATGGAAGATACTGGTTGACGGTTTATTAGTAAGAGAGTGGTGTTTTTTAAGTGTTGGCAGTAATTTTAAAGATTGCTTTTTTTTACGGAAGAGAAATCTATTTATATCTAATTCATTTTTATGACCTCAGGTACAGGATCCAAGTATTCATTAGAGGAGACAGTTAATCGAATAATAACGTTAACCGAAGGACTTACAAAATTTTGGGAAAGCTCAAATGGATGGGCGCCTATTGAGGCTGCTGAACTTCTAACCAAATCTAGGCTGGATTGGCAGGCATCATTGGCGAGACAGCTAAAGTTGTTCATCGCTAAAGAAAACTTAAAGGAAAGTGGCGCATTAATACTAGCCTGGACAACTCTTGGGAGTCTTACTGAAGGTGTAATGAAACTTTTTTTATCGGTATGGTATGAACACTATCAGGCCGAGAGTTTCAAAAATGATATTAAGACAATAAAGGGCAGCAAAGGAAATCTGATAGAACCAGACAGTCTGGTTCTCGAAAAATTACGAGTATTCTTTGCGGAACGTATTTATCCTGAGTGGACACGCAAACTATGGAAAGAAAATGGTGAAATAGATTGGATCGATTGGGTACTAAAAATTCAACAAAGGCGAAATGCAATTCACGCCTTTAAAGATAGGGATATAGGTACTTTTGAAGAGTTTCACTCTGATTTATCAAACTATCTGATCTTTCTTAGAAAACTGACAGACACATTTCCATACCCAGATGACGAAATGTATAAACCTCGAGAGACGTAAAACTATTGCCAACATTGGTTTTGCAAAAGTTTGGCGATAGAATATGACCAATCAGCAGTTGGCTTTTGTAATTTGGCTTAAGCTAAACGAGGTTTTAGTGGTCAAATCAGCAGTGTAATCACGGATTATCTATGATGTACCCCAAAAATAGGGCAGGTATTTAAGATTGAATTTTTCATCTTAAATTACCATATATGACAAAGAAAAGCAGACGTAAATTTGGTGCAGATTTCAAAGCAAAGGTTGTTTTGGAAGCACTCAGGGAGCGGAGTACTATTGAGGAGTTGTCGCGCAAGTATGAGCTTCATCCCACTCAAATCAACACCTGGAAACGGGAAGCGGTGGCCAATATGGCTTCGGTATTCAATGGAGAGAAATCAGATGTGGTTGCCGATATTGAGCAACAAACCGAGAAGCTGTATGCCCAAATCGGCCAGTTGAAAGTGGAAAATGATTTTCTTAAAAAAAAGTTATTGTAATGCCTTTGGCTGAGCGTAGGGCGATGGTGGATAATGAAGAAAGTTCTTTGAGTATAACACAGCAATGCAGGATATTAAGCATCCATCGCAGTGGATTGTATTATAAGCCATGTACCGAGAACGAGGAGAATTTAACTATTCTGCGCCTGTTGGATGAGCAGTATTTTAAAACGCCGTTTTACGGTGTAAGAAAGCTCACGGCTTTGCTGAATCAACAAGGCTTCACCGTGAATCGAAAACGGGTTAAACGATTGATGGAACTGATGGGATGGCAGACTTTATACCGGTATAAGAGTACCAGCAAGCCCGATAAGCAAAACAGGCTTTATCCTTATCTGCTTAAAGACTTGAAGGTCACAAGGGTCAACCAGGTCTGGGCAATGGATATTACCTATGTTCCTATGCGAAAAGGATTTATGTATCTGTGCGCCGTAATCGATTTGTATACCCCTTATGTAGTTAACTGGAGCCTGAGCAATACCATGACAGCTGAATGGTGTAAGCAGGTGGCCGAAGAAGCCATGGAATCTCATGGCAACCCGGATATCTTTAATACCGATCAGGGTAGCCAGTTTACCAGTGAGGTCTTTACCGGACTGATGAAACAAAGAAATATTCAGATCAGCATGGATGGTAAAGGCAGGGCTATTGATAACATTTTTATTGAGCGGCTATGGAGAACTATTAAATACGAATACGTGTATTTACATGCCGTTGAAGATGGCGTGCAGTTATATGACGGGCTGAATAAATATTTTGCATTTTATAATCATCAGCGACCTCACCAATCGCTGGAATATAAAACACCCGGAAGTCGCTATTTGAAAATGAAAGCTGCCTGAAAAACCGGTTATCCACATATCCACGTGGATAGCAAAAGAAAAGAAAAAAAGTAGCAAAAAAAGAAAAGAAAGGTAATAGTAGTAATAGTAGTTCTTTTTATCTTAGTTATTAACAATATCTGTCCTACAAATAGGGTACATCATAGGCCTATAAAATTGCTTTTATGCAAGTTGGGCTTGACATTGTAACATCTACTAATTGCAAATTCCAGTTTTTGTGTATAACTTCAGCAATATATTTTCAATTGGTTCTGGTCAGGCAGGATTCTTATTGCCAATCTGCGAAAAGCCCTAACCATTGTAATCCATATCAGAAAAGCAGATATACGACATATATATGATATTGATATCAATAGATTTATTTAGTGGTGTTGGGGGATTGTCAGAAGGTCTACACAAAGCTGGTTTTCAAACAAAACTAGCATTTGAAATAGATGAACTTGCATCAAAGGCATATAGACTTAATCATAGAAGGACAAAAGTCATTACTGACGATATTAGAAATATCTCAACTACAAATGTCAAGAAAGAACTTCGTAATAAAACGATTCATCTACTTGCTGGTTGCCCACCATGTCAGGGGTTCAGTTCAATAAGAAGACTTAACAAGCCAGAACCCGTTAAGGATGACAGAAACAAGCTAATCAAAGAGTTTGTAAGGTTTGTTAAAGAGTTACGACCTTATACTTTCATGATGGAAAACGTGCCAGGTTTGGCTCTTGACAAATCATTCAAAAATGCTCTTAAAGAATTGGAAAAGGCTGGTTATTACAAACCCGATTGGAAGGTGGTTAACATTAAAGATTACGGTGTTCCTCAAAGTCGAAAAAGGCTGGTATTAGTTGGTTCAAGATTAGCACCGTTAAAAATTGCAGAACCTACAAAAAAGAAAAAGACTGTTAGACAAATTATAGGTAAACTCCCAAAACCTGAAAACTCAAAGGACCCTTTGCACCGAATATTCCCTAACCACTCAGATGAAATATTGAATTTGATTAAAGATATTCCAAAAAATGGTGGAAGTAGAAAAGATTTGGGAAAAGACCGACAATTAAAATGTCATAAAAAGGATAATGTTGGCTTTAATGATGTCTATGGTCGATTAAGGTGGGATGATTTTTCGACAACCATCACTGGTGGTTGTTTAAATCCATCAAAAGGCCGTTTTCTACATCCAGAACAAGATAGATGTATATCAGCAAGAGAGGCATCCATGCTTCAATCATTCCCCAAAACATACAAATTTCCCATTGATGCACCAAGAACAAAAATGGCTTTGATGATTGGGAATGCTTTGCCACCCGCGTTTAGCAAAATACAAGCTGAGAATATCAAATCACACATCTTGACCCACCTTTCACAAAAAAAAGTTTAAATGCCACTATTCCGAGATACTTATACCGCTACAGATATATCATTAACGGATGATCAATACAAGGCTGTCATTGATGATACAAATGAAATTTTATGTTTAGCATGTGCAGGTTCTGGAAAATCACGAACTCTGTCATTCAGAATAGCAAGACTAATTCATGAAGGAGCTAAACCTGAGAGCATAATTGCTTTTACCTTTACTGAAAAAGCCGCTGAGTCCATTAAGAGACGTGTCGCTTCTGCTCTTGAAAAAGCTGGACTGCCTGTAGCACTTGTTGGAGCCATGTATATTGGTACAATACATGCTTTTTGTCAAAATCTACTTGGTTCCATGAATGCAAAGTTTAGGCAATATGAAGTCCTCGATGAGAATAGATTAAAACTATTTTTGTTATCACGATACTACGAATTAGAATTAAACATTTTGCAAGCAAATCGAAATGCAAGAATGTTCCAAACTATTGCTGAAGTATCGAATGCATGGAAGATGGCAAATGATGAAATGCTATCACTAGATGAAATTGAGCAAGAAGATGCACCATTGGGCTCTTGTCTAAAAAACATAAATAACCGATTAAATTCCGACCAGTACATTGACTTTTCATTAATGATACGATTGGTTGTTGCAGCACTAGAAGATAATAATCCAGAGATAAATGGAGCATTAGAAAGCGCAAGACATCTGATGGTTGATGAGTATCAGGATGTTAACATATCTCAAGAACGATTGATTAGAGGGTTATATTACAGACTAGATTCATTATTTGTAGTAGGTGACGACGACCAATCTATATATGGTTGGAGAGGTGCGGATGTTCGAAACATAATTGAGTTCGACCAGCAGTATCCTAATTGTTCTACTCATACTCTTTCAACAAACTTTAGAAGTACAAGCGCAATTGTTTCTTCATCAGATAGGTTTATTCAACTGGAATTAAGTACGGCAAGAATAGGTAAGACACCAGTAGCAAACTCTGATGGTAATATTCAACACTTCGGCAACTTGTGGTTTGAAACAAAACAAGATGAAGCCGAATGGATTGCTAGGCGCATAAATCAATTACTAGGAACTAAGTATATAGAGGGAGACGGTTCTGAAAGAGGGCTTACTAAATCTGACTTTGCTATTTTGATGCGTTCAGTACAAGGAGGTACTCGGAATGGAGGAGCGCCATATCATCGCGACTACACTAATTCTCTTTCAGATGCTGACATTAACTATATCATAGAGGCCGAGGGCTCAATTTTCGAAAGACTTCATGCAAGAACACTTAGAGATGCAATGGGGCTTTTAAGAACTCCTGGATATTCACGAAGAGAAGCAATTGATTTTTTTAACAGCAATATTTTACCTGTCTTTCCAAATGCTGATAGAAATCGCTTTCTAGAAATATTAGCTGATTGGAATAATCAAATTCATAGACCAATTGGGGGGGCAAGAAGAAAGGTTTACCCACAATTACTAGTTCATGAATTAATCGAAGCATTTCGAGTTTCAACTACACAATTTCAAAATCAAGAACAAGTAATGCGCGATTTAGGAGTTTTCAGTGGAATTATTTTGGATGTTGAAAAGGTGTTTGTGAGTATTGATACAGGTCAGAGATATCAAAGCGTATTAAATTTTCTCGAAAATGTTGCAGAATCTGGATATGATACCACACAAGTCGAATTGATGTCAAGACCGGACGCTGTCACAATTTCGACAGTCCATAAAATGAAAGGCCTCGAATTTCCTGTGGTTTTTATCGTAGATGTTGTTCAACAACGCTTTCCTGGTAGGAAAAGTAATTACAGTGGCTGGTTGCCTCTCAACCTTATTCAAAGCCCTTTATCAAGAGGATTGTATCAATCTAATAATGCAGGTGAGGCAAGACTATTTTATACGGCATTAACACGGGCTGAGAGATTTTTATATGTTACTGGAAGTAGCAATCAACCGGGGTTGCAAAGACTTAAAAATCCAAGCCCATTTAAACTCAGATTACAGGAATTAAATAATCCGTTAATAGTAACAGACGCTACACTACTACCCGACAATAGAGAAACTGCAGAACAGCGTATGCGGATAGATGAGGAGTCAATGCCTACAAGCTTCACCGAAATAAAAGACTATTTAGAGTGTCCGATGAAGTACAAATTTCGAAAAATTTACGGTTATAGTCCCTCTGTCCCTGAGTTATTTGGTTATGGATTAACTACTCACACTGCTATAAATAGGACTCATCAACTATTTTCAAATACTGCACCGACTCGAGAAGAAGCCGAGGAAATTGCTGAAAATATTTTTCATTTAAAGCATGTCTTCCCTTCAAAAGACCCAGATAGACAAGGTCCGTATGAAAGGGCAAAAGATGCATCTAAAAGACTAGTAGGAAATTATGCAGAAGAATATCCAGAAGATTTTTTGCAAAGCCGATCTTTGGAACAACGTTTTGAGATAAAGGCTGATAAAGCATTAATTACAGGTTCAATCGATTTACTATTACGAGAAGACAATTACGGGAATATTTTAGAAGCAAGAGTGATTGATTTCAAGTCAATGGATTTTCCTGAAGGAGAATTAACTCCTTTCTTCTGGATAAATTTATCTTTGCAGGTTCAACTTTATGCTTATGCTGCTGAAATCGTTCTTGGTGAGAATGCAAAAACAGGCTCTGTTCATTTACTCAAAGCACCCAATACTGAAGAGTTGCCGAATAGAGTAAATGTCCCGATTGATGATGAAGCTATTGATTCGGCTATCAACAATATTGAGTGGGCTGTAAATCGAATTCTCGAGGGTGAATTTCCAATGCGACCAAGTAACCGTAAGTGCGAAGAGTGTGACTTTAGGAAAATATGCTCAAAACTGAGGCAAGATTTTTACTCGACAGATCTCCCACGTCCTATACATATACCGACAACTGACGGGATAACAGAAATAAGAGTGAGAAGTTTTAGTGACGTGGAATGAAAATTACGGATTACAACAAGTTGTTGCTGTAATGGGACTTGACATACTTCTATGAAATTTTAATAGGCATCCAAACCGCAGGTTTTCTATTAATCATTCATGCTGTAAGACCCGCACTTCGAAAAGCTACCAAACTTTATAGAAAATACTAAATGACAATAAGAACTACGACAGGAGATACGGAAGTACATTGTTTGTATCATGGATTTGCGACTTTCGTTCTATAAATAACGAACCTCTTTCAGAGCTCTATTTATCTGTATTTAAACTATAATTTCCCGATTAAAGAGTTAGCCAATACTTCGAACACAAACAAAGCCACCTAAAGCTAATATTATGAAAAAGGCCATTTTAATTTTTATCTGTTTCCTCCTCACTCTAAGAGCCGTGAGGCCTATGATTACTTTTAGCAATCTAAACACTTTCTTTGCTTCCAATGAATCAACAGCGTTCCATACAGGTCAATTAATCGGTCTTATTTTCAACTTACTAGCACCTTTGGCACTGAGTATATGGTTCTGGAAGAAATACAGTGTGCGACTTTCTAAGTAGCCTGTAGCGCGGAAAGTATGCTGTCTATAACTTTGGAAATCATTAATTATTAGCAATACACCCCCCATGAAAAAACTCCTCTTCACACTACTAGCCCTGACCCTCCTCACCACCACTTTTTTCTACTACGAAGGCAACGCTTTTGATCAATACCTTGCACAATCAACTAAAAGCGCGCAGATGAATATCCCCATCAATCCAAACGCTTCTGTTATATCCACTGGCCAGATTGAGATCAATGCCCCGCCGAGCACTGTATGGAAAACCCTCACCAACATCAACAACTGGCCAACCTGGCAAAAAAATATCACTGAAACCGTGGTTCACGGGAATATTCAGGAGGGCACCGCTTTCGATTGGAAAGCAGGAGGGCTTTCTTTTAAATCCAGGATTCATACTTCCATCCCCCAATCCGGCTTTGGTTGGACGGGCACCACTTTCGGCGCCAGCGCCATCCACAACTGGACTTTTGAAGCCAGGGGTAATACCACCATCGTAAAGGTTGAAGAAAGCCTGCAGGGTGTTTTCCCTAAATTGTTTCGGGGTTCTTTTCAGAAAACCTCGATGCCGGGGTGATTGCCAGCTTAAAGGAGCTCAAAGCGGCATCTGAGGCAAGATAGTTGTAGTAGTACTCAACAATAACTAATCTCATCCAAATTTAACATTATGAAAAAAGGCATTTTAATCTTTTTTTGTTTCCTTCTCGCTTTAAGAGCTGTGAAATCTGTGATAATTTTTGGGCATTTAAACACATTCTTTGTTTCAAATGAATCAACGGCATTTCACTGGGTCAAATAACCGGGCTTGTCTTCAATGTACTTGCCTCATTAGGACTGAGTATATGGTTCTGGAAGAAATATAGTGTGCGACTCTCAAAGTAGCATAAAACTTCGATCAAAAGCTGCATCATAACAACAACTTTAGGGGGTTTCCTTTTAGCTTCTATTTATATTAATTGTAGAAAATCAGGTCTCAATTCATTTGGTGTAATAGTGGGTACTCATTTTTTTGTTAACCTTATTAGCTTGTTAGTAAGTAGACTTACTTGAGTTTTAAAACAGGCACGATCAAAGCTTTGACCTTCCGGTATGCAGCCAATTCGCCGAAAGACCATAGTCCGCAATACATAGTCCATGCTGCTGTCATGAAGAAGAGCTACAACCAGTTTCCTTCCGACCCCGATATAGGTGCGCTGTATGCAGAATCGCTGATGAATCTGCATCCCTGGGATTTATATGAGAAGCATACCAAAAAGCCCCGGCCCTGGACGCCGGAATTGCACAATTGTCAGGTAATTAACTTTTCTCCCAACAGTGACATTGATGGTATTATTGATTTTAGTAAACAGAAAGGATTGACCATGCCGTTATATTAAAACAAGACCAAATTATTTTGATTAGCCGTGTGCTGCTTCTGAAATATCATTAAATGCTTTCCAAGCTGTTATTCGTTGGTCATAAACTTGTTTTACAAATGGCAGCGCCACTTTGCCTAAGAACAATCTTAATGGTGGCTTTTCCAGAGCTACTAATTTTAAAATAGCTTCGGTTGTTGCTTCAATTTTACCGAACAAATTTGATGCTCCATTTTCTGAAGTTGCTTTTTTGATCGAATTATATGCATCCATAGGTGCTGTATGTATACCTGTATTCCACAGATTAGTAGCATAACCATTTGGTTCTACTAGTGGCAGCCGATAAGCTCTAAATAAATAATATATTTTTATGCTTAAAACCTTACTATTTATAGTGCTTCTACTGAAGTATCTGAATTATAACTACAATTGAAATGACAATATCGAAATCAACACTTCCCGATAATTCAATTTTGAAAGCAGACGAAAATGCATATGATTACATTGATAGCTTTGAAGGTACGTTTATAGACAAAAATGACGATATAACTTCTGTAAAAATTGGAAAATCATTTTTCATGAGCGGCCCCCAATGGGTTAACAGCCTATTTGCTTTTAGAAATAAATTGGTTGGATTTTTTGGGCTTAAAACATCAGGTA
>DATFAS010000228.1:0-12379 GCA_035254305.1 Bacillota bacterium | reverse complement strand
GATTCGTGCATAAAAAAAAGTATGGATGGCTCCATACTTAATCTTACGTATTTAGGTGGATGTATAGAATAAAAAACTTAAATTTTTATTTAAACATTCTCAAGCCACAAGAGGACTTCAGCTCTTTCATCTTCACTAATTTTCTTCTCAAGCTTTTTGAGGGCATGGAAGATCTCATTTAAGGTTTTCTGATCCCATCTTAGATCCTTTAATCCCTGAATGATTCTTACGCTAAACCCCTCAGCAAGAAATTCTTCGATCTCCTCTATTTTTTCCAAAATATCCTCACTTGAATGATCTCTGATACATTCTCCCATTCCATTCTCTCCCTTTCCCCTAAAATTTCATAATTCGAATCGGACTTACCATTAATAAGGCCAATATAATTGTAATCACTGAATTCGTGTAGGAGAATAAGCCCATTAAACTCATCAACAATCCAGCAAATGTAATCGGTATTCCTATAAAATATCCCACCGTTGGACTAGCATTAAATCGTGCTAGACGTAAGGCTCCCATCGTTGGATAAAGAATAAAAGCAAGAGAAGTAATCCAAGATGGACTTGATAGCGTATGAAACAATATAGCAGGAGCTACTCCGAAGCTCACTACATCTGCAAGGGAGTCTAATTCCACCCCAATTTGATTACTCACCTTGAGTTTCCGAGCCAATTTACCATCCCACAAATCTAAAAAGGCTGAACAAAAAATAAGTAGGCTAGCTAGGCGGAAATAGCCATTCATGGAAAAGGTAATTGAAAAAATTCCACATAATAAATTTCCTAAAGAAAACATATTAGGAATAGATCGTACAATATAGGACAGCATTGGTTCCTCCACAACATTTCCATTCCTTATTTTAACGTCTTACAGAGGGCTCATCCCCTACTTTTTCGACATAAAACAAAGAATTTAAACCGCTTATTTTCTTTCGGGATTCATTCCCTTATCCCTTTTATTTTAACAGATGTGCCTAAAACAGCAACCTATTTGAATTTTATCTCTTTTTGTTTTTTGCCTCGGAGGAAAAACTAAGTTATATTGACAAAGAAGCTATAAAGAAGCTATAAATAAGCATATTATTTCTAACGATATATTGAAAAATTCATGAAAGAGGGGATTTAAGCTTGAATTCTCCAGTCCATTTAGGCAACTTCTACAATCAACCAGATAAAGCCAATCACCCAGCACTTATTTATCATAATCAAGTGGTTACCTATCAAGAACTAGCTATACAAATAGAGAAATACGCATGGTATCTAACCTCATTAGGCATTAAGCCGGGAGATTCTGTTGCATTAAGTTGTTACAATACACCAGAATTTATCTATAGTTATTTTGCTGTAACAAAAATCGGAGCGATCGTTGTTCCTCTGAATCTGATGCTCACTTTAGATGAGATTCAGTACATACTTATAAATGCGCAAACAAAAGCATTGATTGTTCATGAAAAAATCGTAGATAAGCTTAAACTAAATCCAGAGAAATTAAAATTAGGATTAGGACTTAAGGAGATTATTGTTCTTGAAGACGATACACGCAGAAAAATAAATCAAGTACATCCCACTTTGTTACCTGAAATTGATCCTTCCCAGATGTCCACCCTTTTGTATACTTCGGGTACAACTGGCAAACCAAAAGGTGCTATGCTAACTCACACCAACCTGATCGAAAATGCAAAAAGCTGTGAAGTAGCACTTGAGGGGAATGGAAATGATGTCTTTCTTTGTGTCTTACCTATGTTTCATACCTTTGGATTCACAGTGTGTGTCCTCCTTCCACTATACGTAGGTAGTACCATTGTGATTCATGAAGCCTTTCATCCAAAGGAAATTATAGAAAGTATTATCAAACATAAGGTTACAGTCTTCTCAGGGGTACCCGCCATGTATGTTGTACTAAACCAAGCCATCCGTTCTGGAAATCTTCAATTTCCTTCCCTACGGGTAGCTGTTTCCGGTGGAGCGCCATTACCTGTTGAAATTCTAAAGCAGTTTAATGAGCAATACAACATACCACTTATTGAAGGCTATGGTTTAACAGAGGCTTCCCCTTGTGTTAGCTTTAATCCTATAAGTGGAGTTAAAAAGCCTGGTTCTGTAGGACTTCCATTGCTTAATATTGATGTAAGGATAGTCAATCCTAACGGTGAGCAGCTTCCTCTGCTAGAAGTTGGTGAAATTTTAGTTAAAGGTCCTAACGTTATGAATGGGTATTTCTATGATTTGGAAGAAACAAACCAGGTATTAATAGATGGCTGGCTTCACACGGGAGATATGGGTTATATGGATGAAGATGGATACCTTTTTATTGTAGATCGGAAAAAAGAATTAATTATTACACGAGGTCTAAACGTATATCCCCGTGAAATAGAAGAGGTAATTTATACTTATCCCGCAGTGTTAGAAACAGCTGTCATTGGTGTTCCAGATCCAACGAGAGGTGAAATTGTTAAAGCATTTATTGTCCCAAAAGAAGGGACTACTATAGAGAAGAACGAGCTTATGGAGTTCCTCAATAAACGACTAGCAAATTACAAGCTGCCAAGAATTGTTGAATTTGTAGATCAATTGCCCAAAAATGCAGCAGGGAAAATTCTAAAAAAACAGCTGAAATCTTAACACAGAAAATAAGCGTTAAGTTAAACCATTTTCTTTCCTCAAAATACCGATGTAAAGCTTGTACATTTTCACCAATTTGTCATAAACTATAGAAGGATTTTATCGGAGCATGAGGTGACCTAAGAAAATGAACAAGAAAAAATTAGTCATTTTGGGTGGAGGATATGCTGGAATGCGGCTTATTCAGGGCCTTTTACCTAAAATGGACGATTCTAGAGAAATTATTCTTATCGATCGGCTACCCTATCATACTTTTAAAGTTGAATACTATGCACTTGCTGCAGGAACAGAGCCCTTATCAGAATTAACACATCCTTTTCCAGATGATCCTCGTTTGGTGAAGATTTATGGAGAAGCGTTATCGATTGATACGGATCACCAACAAGTCCTTGTCCGGGACTATGATCCTATTTTCTATGACGAGCTTGTTATTGCTGCAGGTTGTACAGATTCTTATCAAGATGTGATTGGAGCCGAAGAAAACACATTTAGTATACAATCCATTAAAAAATCTCAAATTGCTTCCCAACGACTTACTACGCTTGATCCATATGAACGGGTTGTTGTCATCGGCGGGGGATTGAGTGGGGTGGAATTAGCTGCTGAATTAAGACAATCTCGAGCTGACCTCAACATCTCGATTGTAAATCGTGGCAAGGGCTTGCTTAGTCCATTTCCTGCTAAAACACAAAATTATGTAAGTCAATGGTTTTACGATCATGATGTGGATTTAATTAATGAAATTTCACTTCAAGAAATTCACCCTAATCACGCTGTCCATACGACAGGGACAATTGAATTTGACGCTGCCGTTTGGACAGCAGGAATTAAGCCTGCAACCATTACAAATGAATTAGACGGGGATGTAGATCATTATGGTCGTTTTATTGTTGGCGAAGATTATTCTCTACCTAAACACCCTGAAATTTATGTAATTGGAGATAGTGCTTCCGCAAATTTTGCCCCAAGTGCTTATTTAGCAGAAATGATGGCAGACCGCCTAAGGGACATACTTCTTGCTAAGTGGAAGGGCCATGAAATACAATTACCCCCTCTTAAGCTTAAGGCTGTATTTGGATCTCTAGGTAAAAAAGAGGGTTTTGCCGTAATTGGAGATACCCCTATTCATGGTCGAGTACCGCGGTTGTTAAAGTCTGGTGTTTTATGGCTCTATAAAAAGCATCTTGGCTAAGTACGATTCCTCATTGGATAGGGGCAATGCCTCTATCCTCTCTATTTAAATAATTTAGAATACGACTCAAGAAATCCTATAAATGTTGAAATCACTGACTGTTTGCGCTGATCCAGTAAACAAGAACAATAAAAGGATCTTTTCACCTCAAAGTCAGGAACCGAAATAATTTTCACACGCCCAAGCCTTTCTGCTCTCTTCGCAGCGAGTGATGAGACAACCGAAAGCCCTAAATCAGCTTCTACCGCAGCAATTACCGCCTCCGTACTTTCTAGTTGGGCAGATACCGTTAAACGTGATAGATCTAACCCTCTCTTCTCTAAATAACCTTCAAAACTCCTCCGAGTATCTGATTGAGGTTCTCGAATAATCCAATCCGAATCCATTAAAGCCTCGAATGAATGAAGGTTTCCTAACCATTCAGAATCAGCTGGAGCAATCACGCATAATTCATCCTCAGCTATAGGAATAGACATTATTTCACTAGCTGATGCAGGTTCTCCTGTTATGGCAACGTCTACTGTCCTCTCCCTTAGCCAACGAACTACCTCATTTGTCCCCGAAATACGCAAACGCAGTTTAACATCAGGATAACTGTTACGATACGACTTAAGAAAAGGGGGAAGTAAATATTCAGAAGGGATTGTGCTAGCACCTAAAATTAATCGACCTGACACCTTCGTCCCTAATATTTCTTCTTCTACTTGGTCCCATAGAGAGAGAATCTCGAGTGATCGATCATAGAGCAGCTTGCCATGGCATGATAGCCCATCCGCATCTTTAGAAAAAAGCTTTGTTTTCAAGTACTCCTCTAAGGATTGAATTCTTTGTGTGATAGCTGGCTGTGATACGGATAAATGCTTTGCTGCTTCTTTAAAGCTTCCTGTTTGAACCACTTTTACGAAAGCCTTGAGATGGATTAAATTCATACTATTTTTCCACTCCCATCCTTGTAAAGCAAATGTTCTTTTAAGCTTACCTAAACTTAGGGCTAAAATCAAAAAGCAGATCCTAAAGATCTGCTAATGATTTTCTCGTGAATGGCTGATTTATTCCAATATGACCACTTAATGTTTCTACCGTTTTCCCACTGATTAAGATTTGGACCTGCTGTATTTCAGAAAACTGAAACATGGTATGAAGTAAGGATTGAATCATAAATCTTTCTACCGTACTTCCTGCTTGAATAGGCTTGTCCAGGTTAACCGTTAAGAGCCCATTCTCGAGCTTAATAGTTACCGGTTGTTCTTTCCAAACATTAACTAAGGTTGAATCATCAGAATAAAATAATGCCTTAAACGCAGCTTCGTACTTTGATTCACTTGTGCTCCATTTAATTTCTTGCGTTTTTTCAACTAAATGATTGGCTTGTTTATCTGGATAATATACCTTTACCACCTGTTGGTTTTTTTCAGTTGAGGTGGATTTCTCCCCCGTTGTAGCCTTTGGCTGCTCAACAGAAGTGCTTGGATTCGCTGGTTGAGGCGCTGAAACAGTTTCCTTTGAATTCATCCCCGCTTCTGTCGAGTTTGTTTTGTCACTGCATCCGACGAATGTCAACATCAGCGTACATATTATACCTATGGATAATCCTCGCAGCATGTCTCATCACCTCTAATTGTTAGAATTATAATATTCGTAAATGGCATCTGCAAGTGACTTGGCAATTCGTTGCTGAACCTCAGGTGTTAATAACTGCTTATCTTCCTCTGCATTTGTGATAAAGCCTAATTCAACCAAGTTAGATGGCATTGTTGTGTTCGTAATCACATAAAAATCTGAAGTCTTTGTTCCTCGATCCGGAAATCCTGTTGCTGCAAGAAGATGTTTATGAACGGTTTGAGCTAATGCTGCACTCTGAGGTGTCTCATAATAGGTTTCCGTTCCTCTAGCATCAGGATCAAATGAATTACAATGAATGGAGAGGAATAGGTCCGCATTTGCATTCTGCGCTATGTCTACTCGATCCTGCAAGGTTGGGTAAGAATCATCAGAACGGGTTTCAACTACTTGAAAATTCTTATACTTCAGTAGTTCTGCTTTAACTAGCTTTTCTACACTCAAAGTAATATCTTTCTCATAGTTTCCTGTTATCCCCACCGCTCCCGTATCCTTTCCGCCATGCCCTGCATCAAGAACAACAAGATAGCCTGTTTTCGGAGGGGCCGGTTGAAAAATAACTTCTAAGCCATTCACGGTTGTATTGATCTTATATCTAGGTTTCTGATTCAATTCAATCACAATTCTTACAGTATTCGTATCGAATTGGCTATATCGAATTTGATTAATCATTGTTTTAGCGATTGGAGGTAAAGGAACTGTTCCTAATCCATTCACAAAAGCATTTGAATTTGTAATGTTGTCGGAAATCACTGCATTTGGCAGATCAACAACCACTCGGTTTGGATCTGTTAAAGTAAAATCCTTAGATGTGACAGGTTTGGTTGTCTTAATCGTCACCCGATTATTATCATAGCTAACCGAAGTTAGCTGTGGCAGATTTGGGTCTACACTTGGTACAGTTGGTTGGTTGGCCGGTGGAGCTGGGGGCTGAAACTGCTTCTGTGCCATTGTTAACGGGATGTACCAATTAGCTCCAATCTTCCTAAGGTTCCATTGAGCTTTTGCATCCTTGTCCAAATCAAACTGCTGCCCTTGTAAAGTGATCTTTTGATCGTCTGTGGGTCCTGGATAGGTAACACCCGCTATTTGGGCTACCTGCTTTAAAGGTAGATATAGATCCCCATTTAATTTGTAAATATCACTATTTATGGTGCTGTTACCAAAATTCACAGAACAATTTTTATTAATAATAACCGTTTGGGACTCTTGTTCCCAACCTACATTCGTTCCCATTGACTCTCCGACAAACCGCAAAGGGACAAGCGTACGCCCTCCATCGATCATTGGCGGAACCTCCATGGTAACCTCTTTACCATTGACCACAGCAGATGGATTACCGATCTGCATCGTTAGTTGGATGCCATCCCCCTGAATCGATACCTTTCTCTGATCATTATCCCATCCAACCTGTGAATTAAAATTGTTTGCTATTACTCGAATAGGCACGTATGTATGTCCATCTAATAGTTTAGGTGGTACATCACTACTTATTTGATTTCCTTCAATAATTAATTGAACAGTTGGTTGAGAGGAAGATTCGGCATATCCTACAACAGATAAACACAGTATCCATAGAAATAATACGGCTCCAGATAAAGGAGCTAATTTCTTCATTCTACTTGCTCCTTTCTAAGAAATAAAAACGTTTGACAGGATTTGTCGAACCACGCATATAATTATACGCATGAAGGACAAGAAGGTTTTGCTTAATAAATCAAGTTTTTTGAGAAGGTTTATGGTAAAATTTTTCATTATATTAGATGAGGAGGAAAAAGAATGACCATTCACCCTTATATGGGTAAATACCCCAAAATTCACGAGACTGTTTTCTTAGCTAAAGGAAGTGTTGTTAGTGGAGATGTCGAAATTGGGAAGGAATCAAGCATTTGGTACAACACTGTGATTCGTGGAGATATTGCACCTACACAAATAGGCGAAAGAGTGAGTATACAAGATAATTCTACACTTCATCAAAGTCCTAACAACCCATTAATAATAGAAGACGATGTGACAGTAGGACATAATGCTCTCCTTCATAGCTGTATCATTCGCAAAGGAGCAATGATCGGAATGGGTTCTATTATCCTTGATGGTGCTGAAGTGGGAGAACAATGTATTATTGGTGCAGGTGCACTTGTTCCTCCGGGGAAGAAAATCCCTCCTCGTTCACTCGCTGTCGGATCCCCAGCGAAGGTGATCCGTGAGCTTTCAGATAGTGACTACGCAGAGATGGAAAGGATTCGTCATTCTTATGTAGAGAAGGGTCAATATTATAAGCGACTCGATAATGGTGAAATTCGTTAGCCTTTTTCCCTTAATCTTTTGCATAAAAAACTATTTACTTTAATAATTATTCGTTATAGAATAATTCATTATCATAAGAATTAAGGGAGATGCGAAATGCTTGCCTATAAGACGCTTTTGGACCCCCATGTAAAAAATCATCCCACCATCACCATTCAGTTAAAAGATAAAACCATCACTGGTGATCTTTATAATACATCTGCAACACAGGTTGTTTTGCTTGTTCACGGGGGAGAATATCGCTTTGAAGTCATCCCTTATGAGGATATTGAGAAAATTGATTTCCCACACTAATGATTTAGATCACAATCAAACTCCCTATGATGGGAGTTTTTATTTGCTTTTCATATTATTGGATTTGTTAGGGAAAAGTACGGTTAATCATCGCCATACTTAACTTAGGAGGGAATCCCTATGCAAATCCCTATTGATCAAGTAGAAAGCTGGATTCATTCAAAACATTGCCCTACTTTTTTAGTTAGTAAAGAAGAGAATGGAGATCTAGATCAAGTACAAATGAATATCCAAGGTATAACACTTAAGGGTGCGGAAAGAGTAGATCCGGATGGATATGTTGCTGCACAAGCCTTATTACTTCATGGACAGGGTAGTTTCGTGAATGGGGGTGAGCTTCCACAGAATGTTTATGAAATTCCCCTGCTTGGTACATGGATTACCCAGGACAAAGGAAATCGGATGCAAATCGAAACACAAAGAGCTGTCTATACCATTCAGACCCAGACAACTCATTAATATTGAGGTTTATTATGGGGATGCCTTTTACTTCGGCTTCCCCATTTCACTGTAATCTAATACCTTTTGTTCTTTTTGCTTCTTCTTTAACTTCTTAAGTTCAATTTCTCTTTTTAGTGCATCAGATTTGGTTCCTATTGGTTCAACATAGACAAGCTGAACAGGTAACCGTACACGAGTATACTTAGATGCCTTTCCCTGATTGTGTTCGTAGATACGTCGATCAAGATTATTTGTAATTCCTGTATAGATGGAATGGTCTCTACAGCGAAGCATATAAACAAAGTACAAAATTTTATGGCTCCTTTTTCTCATTTCATTATAAACAAAATACCATCTTTTAAATGATTCGACAAAAGAATACAAAAAATCTTTATTGAAACCGCTTTCTAAATAGTTTATAATTATTCTAACACCTTAACTAGCAGTTATTGTAAGTTATGGTTTCTCTCCACTCCTATCTTTGGCCGCCAACCTAAGTTTGGTGGCTTTTTTTTACCCTATTTTAACCTTTGGAAATATGAGCAAAGGTGTTACATCAAACAAGCATCCATCTCATCTGAATATCCTTTTTCGTAAATACTAACAGCAATATACTAGGAAAAAGGAGATTTTTATGACGATAAAGTATACAGTTGCCCGCGCGATCCTTGAGCAGCTTAATCATTTTGAAGTAGAGTATATCTTTGGTGTTACAGGTGATTCCATTGTGGGCTTATTAGGTGAATTATCCACACAGAGCCAAATTAAATTTATACTGACTCGTCATGAGTCAGCCGCAGGATTTATGGCTTCCACCTATGCAAAGTTAACTGGCAAACTAGGGGTATGCGTTGCAACAAGTGGCCCTGGAATGGCTAATTTACTAAATGGACTCGGGGACGCCTATGCTGACCAAGTACCGGTTCTAGCTATAACTGGTCAGGTACCAACCACCAAGATTGGTACTTCAAGCAAGCAATATATCGATCAACAACGGTTGATTGAACCACTTGCCGCCTATTCAGCACAACTATCCTCACCCACCGCTTTAGTCCCACTTCTTCAACGTGCCGTTCAAACAGCTATTAAGCAAAAAGCCGTAGCACATCTTTCCGTACCGAAGGATTTGTTTTTACAGCCTTACTCCGGGGAGCTTATCCCTCCCAATCCTTATCTTTATAAACAACTGCCTAGTGATTTAGGCAATGTCCTCGTTGCTGCCCATTTCCTTAGTAAGTGTAAAAAGCCAATAATCCTTGCAGGCCACGGGGCGCTTGGCTGTCATGATGAAATAGTATCTCTAGCTCATAAGCTGGATGCTGGAATTATTTTAAGTTTAGGAGCTAAAGGACTTATACCTGAGAATAATGAATACATGCTTGGTGGAATTGGGGAAGGTGGAAGTCAAGAAGCTGCTGAAATTATGCAGGAATGTGATGGTTTGTTGATCATAGGTGCCATGTGGTATCCAAAGACCTTTCTATCTCCTAATATCCCTTTCGTTCAAATCGAAAGGGAACTGGACCATCTCCAGTTTGACAAAAATCTTCATACGGCTCTTATTGGTGATGCCAAAAAGATCTTAGGCCCTCTCTACGAAAGAATCACTGCAACAGCAAAGCCAGAATGGAAAAATCGAGTTCATCTTGTCCATAATCAATGGCAGCATTCAGTGAATGAAGAAGCTTCTATACTTAGCGAACCTATTGATCCAGCCTTTATCATGAAAATCTTGTCTGAAGAGATCCCCTCTACTGCGGTGATTACTTTAGATACAGGAGACCATACCGTATGGTTTAACCGTTCATTCACAACGAAGGGACAAAAAGTTCTCTTCTCAGGTACTTGGCGGACACTTGGCTATGCACTTCCGGCAGGAATTTGTGCTGGTCTTATTTTTCCCGATAAAGAAATCATTGTTTTAGCAGGAGATGGCGGGTTTACTATGAATCTTGGGGAATTATCCACTCTAATGATGCTACATCTCCCAATTAAAATAGTTATATTTAATAATCATTGTTTAGCCATGGAGAAGAATAAAATGCAATATATGGGATTAAAACCTTATGGTGTAGAGCTAGTTAACCCTAATTTTGCATCTCTTGCAGAAGCTTATGGAATCAGGGGGATTCGTATAGAACATCCACAGAATCTTCGAGATGGAATTAGGAATATGCTACAGACGAAGGGACCTGTTCTTCTTGAGATCATTAGTTCAACACAAGCAACATCACTTTCTAAGGTGAAGGCTGTTTCCTCTTTTTCTAAATAATTGCTTACCCTTCATTCATTCAGTAAGATGAAGGAAAGAAAACACAAGGAGATGAATAATTTGGAATCAACAACCCAAAAATTTATGCAATATGTCAGCAAAATGCAAAATTATAATGAAGCGATCGCTACACTTGCTTGGGACCTCAGAACTGGCGCACCAAGAAAAGGAATGGAACAGCGTTCTGAGGTAATCGGTACCCTTTCAGAGGAAGTATTTAGAATGAGTACTTCTAAGGAAATGGAAGAGTTTTTATCCATCCTTGCGACATCAGAAACTCCTCTAGATCCTATTGTTCAGGGGACCATTAAAGAATGTAAAAAGGAATTTGAACGAAGCAAAAAGATCCCTGCTCCCTTATATAAGGAATACGTCATCACAACCTCTAAAGCAGAAACGATCTGGGAAGAGGCTAAGGAAAAATCTGATTTTGCCATGTTTCAACCCTATTTAGAAAAAATCGTTTCCCTAACTACAGAATTCATTCAACATTGGGGCTATAAGGGATCGAAGTATAATACTTTATTGGACATGTATGAACCTGGAATCACAGTAGAGCAATTGGATCCAATTTTCGTTAAGCTTCGTCAATCTACTGTTCCATTGGTAGCTTCCATAGCTGAATCTAACCATCAACCGGATATTTCCTTTTTGACCAAGGAATTTCCCCCACATGATCAACGTGAATTTAGCTTATTGATTCTTAAAGAAATGGGATATGACTTTGCGGCTGGTCGTTTAGATGAAAGTGTACATCCTTTTGCTACAGGGCTTAATCCTAGAGATGTGCGAATCACCACTAAATATAATCCAGATGATTTCCGTACAGCCATCTTTGGAACCATTCACGAAGGGGGCCACGCACTCTACGAACAAAACATTGATCCCAAATACATAGGTACACCTTTATGTGATGGTTCCTCCATGGGAATTCATGAATCTCAATCTCGCTTTTGGGAGAACATTGTGGGCCGTAGTAAACCCTTTTGGAAAAAATATTTTACGAATCTTACACAGTTTTTCCCAAATCAATTAAATGGTGTTTCTCTTGAGACCTTCTATCGAGGAATTAATCGTGTCGAGCCCTCATTAATTAGAATTGAAGCCGATGAGCTTACTTATAACCTCCATATAATGATTCGATATGAAATCGAAAAAGGACTTTTCGATGGTGGACTAAATGTTGCTGATCTCCCTCAGATATGGAATGAAAAAATGAAGGAATACCTTGGCGTAGTTCCTACCAATGACGCCGATGGAGTCTTACAAGATGTGCATTGGGCTGGTGGATCCTTTGGCTACTTCCCTTCTTATTCACTAGGTAATATTTATGCAGCGCAATTTACCCACCGACTCCGTTCTGTGATGCCTGAATATGATCAATACATTCAGCAGGGTAACCTACAGCCCATTAAAAATTGGTTAACCGAGCAAATCTATCAGTATGGAAAGTCTCAAGAACCTCTCGAAATTCTTCGTCGAGTAACTGGTGAAGAGATTAACCCTTCTTACTTAATTCATTATTTAGAAAACAAATATAAAGATATTTATGGATTATAGAAAATCTCCCCCTTTTTAAAATGTACCCTATAGAGTAGACACATATAAAAAAGTCTACCCATAGGGTACTTT
>DATFAS010000227.1:0-24105 GCA_035254305.1 Bacillota bacterium | reverse complement strand
CGAACTTCCTGCACCCCAGCCGTAAAGTATGTGATCAAACCGAGCAAGCTATAGGCTGCACGGATTAAACGGTCTAGACCGGATTCTTGTAAACCCAACTCTTCGAGGAACATAGCCTTATCTTCGCCTTCAAGCTCCGCAATTTCCGATTCTACCTTGGCACTAATCACAACAACCTCAGCACCCTCTTTAGCGGCAAAATCACGTACCTTTTGCACAAGTAGGTTGGAATCTGCATCATGAAGCCCATCCTCACTCACATTCGCTACGTAAAGAATAGGCTTCATGGTCAATAGATGCATATCCCTTACCACTAGCTTCTCATCATCGGTCATTTCTACACTACGAGCAGGTTGATCGTCTTCGAACGCTTCCTTCAGTCGATTAAGAACATCTAGCTCCACTTTGGCTTCTTTATCCCCGGATTTTACTTTTCTCCCAATCCGATCGACCCTTTTTTCAATACTATCGAGATCGGCAAGAATGAGTTCTAAGTTAATCACTTGAATATCACTAATTGGATCTACTTTTCCCGCTACATGGGTAATATTCTCATCTTCAAAACAACGCACGACATGTGCAATGGCATCTACTTCACGGATATGGGATAGAAATTTATTCCCCAATCCTTCCCCACGGCTAGCACCCTCAACTAATCCCGCAATGTCAACAAATTGAAAGGCAGTTGGAACCGTTTTCTTAGGAATAACTAATTCTGTTAGCTTGTCCAAGCGTTCATCAGGTACTTCAACTACCCCTACATTCGGATCAATAGTACAAAACGGATAGTTTGCAGATTCTGCACCTGCTTGAGTAATCGCATTAAAAAGCGTCGACTTCCCTACGTTAGGCAACCCGACAATACCGACTGATCTTGACATATATAAACGCCCCTTATTTCATCATTGGTCAGAGATGACTGAAAAATAGCTTTATCTATTATACCTTTTGATTGTGCTTACAACAAGTTCTTTAGGGTAAAAAGAAGGAGAACGTAAAAAACGTCCCCCTAGCTATCTTTATTCGAACTCAATACCTTTTTCATTTTCCGTTCAAACTCCAATCTTGGAAGAAGAACGCTATGATCACACCCCGTACATTTAATCCGAATATCGGCACCCATGCGGATAATCTTCCATGCATTTGTCCCACATGGATGTGGTTTCTTCATCTCAACTACATCCCCTAAAACAAACTGCTTACGTTCCACAATTTGTACTCCCCTTTATACTAGATCTTTCGTTTCGTTCGCTATCGTTACCATCTTCGGATAAGGAATTTCAATTCCGTTTTCATCAAATGCCTTTTTGATCATAGCTCTTAGTTTACGGCTTGCTGAGAAGTGCCCCATTGGACGACATTCGGCAGTCACACGAAATACTACTTCAGAAGGACCTAAATTCTGTACCCCTAATACCTCTGGCTCGCCGATGATTTCCTCGATTTCAACTTTGGCTGCATTTAGAACATCCTTTAATACATCCATCACATGATCGATATTCTCCTCATAAGCAACCCCTACATCCAATAAAACCATACTATTTTCCACAGAAAAATTGGTTACTTCTTTAATACTTCCGTTTGGTACAATGTGCAATTCTCCTGTAACACTTCGGATTTTCGTAATTCGTAATCCAATTTCCTGAACAGTGCCTGTGAATTTACCGATTGCTATATAATCTCCTACCCCAAATTGATCCTCAAAGATGATAAAAAATCCTGTAATCACGTCTCGTACTAGATTCTGTGCACCAAAACCTACTGCAAGACCGACCACTCCAGCACTCGCCAAGACAGGTGCCAAATTAAAACCCAATTGTGCCATAATCAGTAAGATCGCTACAAAATAAATAACATAGGTCGATACATTATTCACTAGGCTCCGCATCGTTTCTACTCGCCGCACATGAAGTTGAAACTTCTCACGATTTTTAAAAATTCGGTTTACACTATTTGCGATAACTTTAACTAAAATTCGAGATACCAAGATAATAAAAATAATCTTTATAACGGATTGCCCAAAATGTGCCCACATGGTAGTATTCGTGACTGAATGATATAAATTCAAATACACGCTTTCAAACCACTTCGTTGACTCTGCAAACTGTTTCTCCACTTACATACCTCCGAAATTTCTCCTAGATCGATAGCTGCCTATACCCCATTTCTTCTTTACGAAATAAGCCGCGTATCTCTACTTTTTCTTGTATAATAATCTTTTTTGCTTCCTCTAGGTTTTTTTCAGGAAATTCAATAGACAGGGAGCACCCTGCTGTGATTTCTCTTGGTGTCGGTCGAGTATCAATCTCAATGTCAGCATATTCCATAAGCATTTCCATCCGTATGGCCTGTTGGGTAGAATCAAATGCAATGACGATCTCCATTCCTTCCTCCCCATCTTAATTTCCTATTCCTCTACTTATAGGATAAAGGATTAAGAGTACCAATACAAATAGATTCAACACCAATCATTGTACCAATTATCGTGAACCAATCTTCAATCCTCTCCATACAGCCACTTAGACATCCCTCCTACTTAAAAAACATATGAAAAATTTGTTTTAGGAATGTCCAAATGTATATTATTTTTCCAATTTCCGTATACTAATAATACTTATTTTTCCATGGAGGTACCTCAATGATCCAAAGGCCTTTTTTTCAGGCGCACCCTTTAACACCTTTTAAAATTGATTATTCCAGTGATGAAGCCATTGAATCATTGTCAGATAATTTATATAAGCGAATTACTAATTATGGTAATCTTACCGATATTGTCGTGTTTTGCATTGGAACAGATCGTTCAACGGGTGATGCACTTGGGCCACTAGTTGGATCTAGGCTCCAGAAGCTTTATCCCCCGAATGTACATGTTTACGGTACGATAGATGAACCCGTGCATGCAGTCAATCTGCAAGAAACAATGGAACGAGTGAAGAAGAAGCACCCTCATTCTCTTATTATTGCAATTGATGCTTGTTTAGGTCAGTTTAGCAGTGTTGGCAAAATCACTGTTGCCCATGGACCTCTGAAACCGGGGGCTGGTGTGAAGAAGGAACTTCCAGAGGTTGGAACTTTCCATATTACAGGTATTGTAAACATAGGTGGGTTTATGGAGTATTTTGTCCTCCAAAATACTAGATTGAGTATTGTAATGAAAATGGCTGAAACGATTGCTCACTCTCTCTATACTTCGACAAGTAAAATTTTTAAAAAGGAAATGAAAAGCTCAACAGCCTTTTAAAACTGTTGAGCTTTTTTTCTTAAAACCAAGCTTTAATTATAGCAAAACCATGTTGGGTCATCCATACCGTTATAGCCGCGATTAAAATAGAAGGAAGTAAATTTCCTACATTGATTTTTCGAATTTCAAGGATGTTCATACCTATCCCCAATATCAAAATTCCTCCAACTGCTGTAATTTCGGTAATCATAGCATTTAACATCGCTTCACTAATAAAACTTGAAATAAATGTAGAAGCAATTGCAATAAAACCCTGATAAAGAAGGACTGGAACCGCTGAGAATAACACACCAATTCCTAAGGTTGAAGCAAAAATAACCGCTGAAAATCCATCTAACATTGATTTTGTATATAGAATATCATGATTATGGCGTAGACCACTATCCATGGAACCAAGAATAGCCATTGCCCCTACACAGTAGACCAATGTTGCTGTAACAAATCCCGTAGCAATATTACTTCCTTTTCCACCGACACGGCTCTCAATCATTTGTCCCAGGCGATCTAACCAATATTCTACTCTTATAAGTTCCCCAATAATCCCTCCAGCTACTAAACTAAAAAGGAGGATGAGGAAGTTCTGCGTTTTCAATGCCATGGTAATTCCCAATATACAAATTGCCAGCCCGATTCCTTGCATAACCGTGCTACGTATTCCATCACTAATACGACTTAATCGACTCCCCATCATTGCCCCGCATACAATAGCTAATGCATTGACAATTGTCCCCCACAACACCATTTACTTTAAATCCTCCTCTCTATTTATGGAGCTCGCTACTTATCTCATCTAATGCATGGATGATAGCATCCACATCCTGATTTTCATTAAAATAACCAAAGCTTGCTCGAACTGCACCTTCCTGAATCGTACCAATGGTTTCATGGGCTAACGGGGAACAATGAAACCCTGCCCGAACAGCAATTCCGTACTGTTGATCAAGAATAAATGCGACTTCCGAAGCATCTAATCCACTCATAGAGAAGGATACGACCGCTGCTCTTTCTATTTCCTTCGGTTGTCCATGAACAGAAACATCCTTTATCTTTTCTAATCCTTCCATGAGACGGATGGTTAAAGCATGTTCTTTCTTTCTAATTTTCTCTATTCCTGTTTCAAGAACAAAATCAACCCCTGCACCTAATCCAGCTATACCTACTGTATTTAATGTTCCACTTTCGTAGCAATCTGGCCTTGTTGTAGGTTGATCAATAGATTCCGAGTGACTCCCTGTCCCCCCTTGAAGAAGTGGCTCTAACTCTAGGTCGGGATGTATATACAAACCTCCTGTTCCCTGAGGTCCATACAATCCTTTATGGCCTGGGAAAGCTAGAAGAGAAATATTCATTTCCTGCACATCGATGGGAAGAACCCCAGCTGATTGGGATGCATCTACCATAAACGGAATTTTATATTTCGCACAAAGTTGACCAATTTCCTTAATCGGTGCAATTGAACCGATTAAATTGGAGGCATGATTCACAACAACTAATGAAGTATTTTCCTTAATTTGATCTTCAAAATCCAACACATCCAATTGATACAGATCTCTAGGGGCAATATAAGAGACATCAACCCCCTTCGTATGCCGTAAATATTCTATTGGTCTCCGCACAGAATTATGTTCTAACGTAGTCGTAATAATATGGCCTCTGGGTTTTACTAAGCCTTTAATCCCTTGATTTAAGGCACCGGTAGCATTGGATGTAAATACGATATCATTCGGGTTTAAGACGTGAAATAACTTAGCCAATTTTGCCCTGGTGCGGAAGATCACTTTACTTGCTCTCATTGCAAGCTGATGGCCTCCTCTGCCTGGGTTTGCCGCATACTCCTCAATTGATTCCATCATTGAAATTTTTACCTCTGAAGGTTTCGGCCACGTTGATGCCGCATTATCCAAATAGATCACATCCATTTTTCTCCCCGCTTTCCATTAGATCATAAATAAAAGGGTATGTTGATTTATTACCAACATAACCCCTTTTCTTCGTTTAATTCACCCATTGTTAATTAAGTCTAAAATCCGTTCTAAATCTTCATTCGTATAAAAATCAATTTCAATCTTCCCTTTATTCTTTCCCATTTTGATATGTACAGAAGTACCAAACGTTTCTTGTAGTCTCTCTTCAAATTGGGTGAGGGAAACGTCTCGTTTAGGTTTTTCTTTTGTTTCACGTGAAACATTCCGAGTCATTTCCTTGATTAATTCTTCAATTTGACGAACACTCAGATCTTTCTTAATCACTTCTTGAGCTATTTTTATTCTCAACTGATCATCTTCAATGGCTAACAATGCCCGAGCATGTCCCATGGTTAATGTTCCACGTGAAACAAAACTTTGTATTTCTTTTGGTAGTTGAAGCAGGCGCATAAAGTTAGCTACATGTGGTCTACTTTTCCCTACTTTTTTTGCTAATTCCTCCTGGGTTAAGGAAAACTGCTTCATAATTTTATCATAGGCAGCTGCAACCTCAATTGCATTAAGATTTTCCCTTTGGAGGTTTTCAATTAAAGCTATTTCCATAACCTGTTCATTTGAAAAATCTCGAATGACTACAGGAACCTTTTGCCGGCCCGCACGTTCTGAAGCCCGAAGCCTTCTTTCCCCTGCAACTAACTCATACCCTTTAATATCGCTTTTTCGAACGATAAGGGGCTGAATCACCCCGTGTTCCTTAATCGATTCAGCTAATTCATCTAATGCCTTCTCATCAAATTCTTTTCTTGGCTGATAAGGATTAGGGCGGACATCCTTACAAAGCACTTCAATAATCTGATCTTGATCATCAACATGCAAGGATGGAATCAAGGCGTCTAACCCTTTTCCAAGTCGCTTAGCCAATTCCCAACACCTCCCTCGCTAATTCCATATACACCTCAGCTCCCCTTGATTTAGGATCATAAGAAATAATGGCTTGTCCGTGGCTCGGTGCCTCACTTAAACGAACATTGCGTGGTATGATGGATTGATAAACTTTTTCACGGAAATACTTTTTAACTTCCTCAATCACTTGAATTCCCAAATTGGTCCTAGCATCTAGCATCGTAAGCAAGACCCCTTCAATCTGTAAAGAGGTGTTCAAGTGCTTCTGAACGAGTCTAATCGTATTTAGAAGCTGACTGACTCCCTCTAAAGCATAAAATTCACATTGAACGGGAATTAATACAGAGTTAGAAGCAGTTAGAGAATTAATCGTTAGAACTCCAAGGGAAGGTGGACAATCAATAATAATATAGTCATATTTATGGCTTATCTGCTCAATGGCTCTCTTCAATCGAACTTCCCGGGAAATAGTAGGAACTAACTCAACCTCAGCTCCAGCGAGCTGAGTAGACGCAGGAAGAACGTAAAGATTTTCTACTTCTGTTGGTAAAACGGCATCCATTGGATCAATTTCATTAATTAATACATCGTATATGCAATATCTGATATTTGCCTTTTCGACACCTATTCCACTTGTAGCATTTCCTTGCGGATCTATGTCTACCAAAAGAACCTTCTTCCCAAGTGCTGCCATACATGCACTCAAGTTAACAGAGGTTGTTGTTTTACCAACTCCCCCCTTTTGGTTAGCCACCGCAATGACTTTCCCCATTCCTTTCACCTCATCATCCTACAAACATAACTCAACTAAAGTTCAATTATTATTTTAACTTATTTAATTAGGAATGGATAGATTATGAACTTACTTCTTTTTAGGTATCTTAATGGTAATTTGATAGAATTCTTCAAAATCAGCTTCCTCAGTTTCAATAGATAGACCATTCTTCATTACCATATCCACAGATTGACGAACGGTATTGATAGCCAGACGAGTATCCTTAGAAAAGGAGGTCCTTTTTTGTTTTTTCTTTTCCTGCTTATCTTCAAGTATTTGTTTGATTCGATTCTCGGTTTGCTTAACATTTAAGTCTTTATCCAGAATTTCTTGAAGCATCTTTAGCTGCAGTTCTTCACTTTTAAGTGCTAATAGAGCTCGGGCATGCCTCTCTGTCACTTTTCTTCCTAAAAGATACTCCTGTATAGTACTCGGTAGATTTAATAGTCTCAATTTGTTAGCGATTGTAGACTGACCTTTCCCTAACTTATGTGCAAGACTCTCCTGTGTTAAATTATGTAGATCAATGAGCTTTTGGTAAGCAAAGGCTTCCTCAATTGCTGTTAAACCCTCTCTTTGCAAGTTTTCTATTAAAGCAATAGAGGCAGCTTGTGCATCATTAAAATCCTTTACAATGGCTGGTATCGTTTTCAATCCTAGCTTCTTTGAAGCTCTCCATCTTCTTTCGCCAGCGATGAGCTCATATTTATCATCTTTCTCTCGGACAACAATGGGCTGGATAATCCCATGCTCACGTATGGTTATACATAATTCCTCAATTCTTTCATCGTCAAAAACAGTCCTAGGTTGATACGGGTTGGGAATAATATCTTCAACAAGTATATGCTTTATTTCATCTTTTTCATTTTTTTCTGCTAAACCAAACAAACGAGAAAATTGGTCTCTCAAAATTTCTACACCACCCTATGGGAACGAATTGCTTCTTTCCTATAACGTTAATCATTCGCCAAGAGCCATTGAATTTCCTTCCTGATTAAATATTAAACATTATTCCTTGATGGAATGTTCCACGTGAAACATGGTGAAACTTGATTGGCACCAAGTCTTTGACGCCCCATCCGAGGGTAACGAGTGCAAAAAAGACTTTGCCTTTTATGGCAAAGTCCTATTTCACCCAATTGGTTTCTTTGTAGGAATTCCTGCTTTTCTTGGATAACCCTTCGGCGTTGTAGATATTTTCTCGATAACAATAATACTTCTCTCCGCCTGATCTGTAGGTAGGTTTAATTCATTTAATTGATTTGTTTTTGCGCCTAATATTTTAATGGCTTTTTTGGCCTCATCCAATTCATTAGGTCCATCCGCCCCTTTTAAGACCACGAAGTTACCTCCTACCTTAACGAAGGGAAGGCAATATTCCGATAGTATACTTAGCCGCGCCACTGCTCTAGCCGTTACGACATCATATCTCTCACGAAATTTTGGATCTACACCTAAATCCTCTGCCCGGCCATGGACAGGATTCACTTCTTCGATTCCCAACTCATTACATAAATGTGTGAGAAAAGAAATTCTTTTATTTAAAGAATCTACAATAGTCACTTTCAGGTGAGGATAGAGAATTTTTATAGGTAAGGACGGGAAGCCTGCACCCGCCCCAATATCAATTAAGGTCTCGACTTTTGTAAAGTCAAAGAAAAGAGAGGCCGTTATGGAATCATAGAAGTGTTTCTCATACACTTCTGCTCTTTCTGTAATAGCCGTCAAGTTCATTTTTTCATTCCATTCAACCAATAATTCATAATATCTTTCGAACTGATACATCTGTTCTGAAAGCACATGAATTCCTTTTTCCTCTAGTAACTGTTGAAATTGCTCTGGTTCCATATTTTCTCTCCTAGCTTGTGACCTTGTTTTTGTGCTCTAAATAAACAAGGAGAACGGAGATATCGGATGGAGTTACACCTGAAATCCGTGCAGCTTGTCCAATATTTAATGGTAGAATTTTTGACAGCTTATCACGCGCTTCCTTAGCAATCCCTTGAATTTGTTGATATTCAATATTTGCCGGGATTTTCTTCTTCTCCATCTTCTTCATTCGTTCCACATCTTGCAGCTGTTTGCGGATATAACCCTCATATTTAATTTGGATCTCGATCTGCTCTGCCACATCCTTCGGGAATTCCTGTTCAGATGGTGACAATTCAAGGATATCCACATATTTAATTTCAGGTCTACGCAACAACGTAGCTAATTCAATTGCATTATCGATAGCTTGACTTCCTCGTTTTGCAAGCCAATTCTGTGTTTTATCATCTGGCTTGACCTTCGTAGTTAATAACCGTTCCTTCTCTACTTCGATTAGGCTCTTCTTATTGGAGAATTTTTGATATCTTTCTTCACTGATTAAGCCAATCTCATAACCCTTTTCCGTTAAACGAAGATCTGCATTATCATGTCGAAGAAGCAGACGATATTCAGCACGAGAAGTCAATAGACGATACGGTTCTAAAGTTCCTTTAGTTACCAGGTCATCAATAAGAACACCAATATAGGCCTCTGAACGATCCAGAATAAGTGGGTCTTTACCTTGTACCTTTAGTGCAGCATTAATTCCAGCCATGATTCCTTGACCTGCTGCTTCCTCATAACCAGAGGTTCCATTCAGCTGCCCCGCGGTGAATAAATTCCCGACACGCTTGGTTTCTAGTGATGGCCATAGTTGAGATGGAATAATGGCATCATATTCAATGGCATAGCCAGTTCTCATCATCTTCACGTTTTGCAATCCAGGAATACTATGTAATATCTGTAGTTGCACATCCTCTGGTAAACTAGTCGATAATCCCTGCACATACATTTCTAACGTATTTCTTCCTTCTGGTTCAATGAATAGCTGATGTCTAGGCTTGTCGTTAAACCGAACAATTTTATCCTCAATAGATGGACAATAACGCGGACCCGTTCCTTCGATCATTCCAGAAAACATAGGAGCCCGATGTAAATTAGATTGGATGATTTCATGTGTTTCTGAACCCGTATAGGTCAACCAGCAAGGGATTTGATCCGGAACTTCTTCTGTTGTCTCGTAGGAAAAAAACCGCGGGACTTCGTCACCCGGTTGAATTTCCATTTGATCAAAATCTACCGTATTTTTATTTACTCTTGGTGGTGTCCCTGTTTTGAATCTTACTAGATCAAATCCCAAGTTCCTTAAACAATGAGAAAGGTTCACAGAAGGGGCCATATTATTCGGGCCACTCTCGTATTGAAGTTCACCTATAATTATCTTACCTCTTAGATAGGTCCCTGTAGTTAAAACGACAGCTTTAGCACCATAACGGGCTCCCGTTTGCGTAACTACCCCTACACAAACCCCATCTTCAACGATAATCTCCTCGACCATTCCCTGGCGTAGAGAAAGGTTAGGTGTAGATTCAATCGTATGCTTCATGGATTGAGAATAGTGATGTTTATCCGCTTGGGCACGCAAAGCATGGACTGCTGGCCCTTTTCCTGTATTTAACATTCTCATTTGGACATAAGTTTTATCGATATTTCTCCCCATTTCACCACCGAGAGCATCGATCTCTCGAACTACATGTCCCTTGGCAGGACCCCCTACCGATGGATTACATGGCATATAAGCAACTGCATCCAAATTAATCGTAAAAAGTATGGTCTTACAGCCCATGCGTGCTGCTGCCAATGCAGCTTCTACACCAGCATGGCCCGCTCCTACAACAATCACATCATAATTTCCTGCATCATATTGTGTTGACATATACTCCACTCCTTATTTCCCCAGACAGAATTGTGAAAATATCTGATCCAATAAGCTATCACTAGCCGTGTCACCAATGATTTCCCCGAGTAATTCCCAAGTCCGTTTTAGATCAAAAGCACATACATCCACAGGCATTCCATCTTGTATACTTTGTCTAAAATCATCAATGGTTTCTATGGATTGTTTTAACAAAGCGATGTGGCGTGCATTACTTACATAGGTTTGATCCTCTTTCATAATCTGCCCTTGATAGAACAGGTTAGCAATAGCCCTCTCCAGATCTCCAATTCCCCTCTCCTCTTTCACAGATGTGGAGAGGATTGGAATGTTAGGAACAAGCTCCCTTACCTTCTCTAGCTCAAGCCTTTGCGGCAGATCCATCTTGTTGATAATCACAATCGCATTCATTCCCACGATGAGCTCTAGTAAATTCTCATCCTCTTTAGTAAGCATCTCATTATAATTTAGGACAAGCAAGATAAGATCTGCTTGCTCAAGCATTTGCCTAGATTTCTCGACACCTATCCGTTCCACAATATCCTCTGTCTCACGAATTCCCGCCGTATCAACCAGTCGTAAAGGTACCCCTCTTACGTTAACATATTCTTCTATCACATCACGAGTAGTTCCCGGAATCTCCGTCACAATCGCTTTATTTTCATGAATTAAACTATTTAATAACGAAGATTTACCGACATTGGGTCGCCCTACAATTGCGGTCGATAAGCCTTCACGAAGAATTTTTCCCTGTTGTGAAGTCTCCAACAGCTTCCGAATTTCTTGATTAATTTCCTCACTTCGATCCAAGAGCATTTGTCTAGTTACGGATTCTACATCATGCTCAGGATAATCAATATTCACCTCAATATGTGCCATCAATTCGAGAATATTCCCTCGAAGCCTAGAAACTAATTTTGATAATTTCCCTTCTACCTGCTGTAAGGCTACTTTCATCGCCCGATCTGTCTTCGCCCGAATCAAATCAATGACTGCCTCTGCTTGTGACAAATCAATCCTACCATTTAAAAAAGCACGTTTCGTGAATTCTCCCGGTTCTGCTAGTTTTGCTCCACTTTCTAAAGCTAACTGTAAAACACGATTTACCGAAACGATTCCTCCATGACAATTAATTTCCACAACATCCTCTCTTGTGAATGTTCGCGGAGCCCTCATCACAGATACTAACACTTCTTCTTGTTTTGTATTATTTTCTGGATCCACAAGGTATCCATAATGCATCGTGTGACTATCCACAGTGGATAACTTATGACGACCTCGATATATTTTATCCACAACTTCTGTTGCCTCAGGTCCACTTACTCGAATAATGCCAATTCCCCCTTCACCCATGGGGGTTGCAATGGCAGCAATTGTATCAAATTCCATCTATCAAAACTCCTCGTGTTAAAATGCCCTATTCTATAGATTTCCCTAAATAATTAGAGTATCATACCATGAAATAATTGACGAGATAAAAAAACTTAAATCACAAAAAAGACCAAGTAGAAGAAGTAAATCCTTCTATTTGGTCTTATGTTATTATTTTTTAGCTAAGATCACGATATATCGATTCGGATCCCGACCCTCACTATACGTACTAATATTCCGGCGTTCTTGAAGCCTCGTGTGAATAACCTTTCGTTCGTGAGAACTCATGGGTTCAAGCTTTACCATCTGTCCTGTTCTCACAGCCTTGTCTGCTAAACGATCAGCCAGCTGCTCAAGAGTAGTTTTTCTCTTCTCACGGTAATTTTCCGCATCAAGAATAATACGAAGAAATGATTCAGAGTGCCGATTTCCAATTGTATTAACCAGAAGTTGCAAGGATTCCAGAGTCTGCCCTCTTCTTCCTATCACAATTCCAAGATCCTTACCAACAATCTCAAATAATACATAATCAGATTGATGATGAACAACGACATCTGCAACAACTTTCATATTACGAAGAACATCAAGAAGGAAATCTTTCGCTTCATCTATAGGGGTCTTATTTAATTCAACCTCTAATTTAGCGTGCCTCACTCCGATTAAACCAAAAAAACCTTTACTGGGCTCTTCTAAGATGGTGACGGTTACTTGGTCTTTCGTGGCATTCAATTGTCCCAAAGCCAACGAAACAGCTTCATCTACCGTTTTGGCGGTAACCGTAACTTTCTTCACTTCTTTTTACCCTCCTGAGCTGGAATCGATGTTTTCACTTGATTTCCTTTAATAAAGAAGGTTTGTAGAATCGTAAATATATTTCCAAATACCCAATATAACGATAACGCTGAAGGCAATGAAACTGCAATAAAAAGAATCATTGCTGGCATAATATAGAGCATCATTTGGGTTTGTGGATTAGAAGGCATTCCCGTACCCATCATTTTCGTTTGCAGGAAAGTCGTGATGGCTGCTAAGATAGGCAAGATATAGAAGGGATCTGGATGTCCAAGCGCCATCCACAGAAAATCATGGTTGCGAATATTTTCATTACGCATAATGGCTTGATAGAAAGCAATTAATATCGGCATCTGAACAACAAGTGGTAGACAACCAGCTAATGGGTTGACATTGTTAGCTTGGAAAAGCTTCATCGTTTCTTCTTGAATTTTCTGCTGGTTATCCTTGTACTTCTCTTTTATTTTGGCGAGTTCTGGTTGAATCGCTTGCATAGCTTTCGAACTCTTAAGTTGTTTAATCATAAGTGGGAGAACAGCTAAACGAATAAGAATTGTAGTAGCAAGAATAGCAAGTCCATAGCTACCAAATAACAAATGAGCTGCTTCATCTAACAACCAAGACATAGGAAAAACAAGGTAACGATCCCAAAACCCACTATTTGGGTCAATCGGTGTAGGGTTGGATGTATAGCTTGTTCCACACCCGGTTATCGTTAATACGATCATTAATAGAATAAGAAATAATGTGCTTTCCTTGACGAAACGGATTCGCAAGAACATTCCTCCTTGCTTAAATTGGTAATACGTATGTATTCATATATAATAAGGTCTTATGGAACAGGGTCATAACCGCCACGATGAAAGGGATGACATCTCCCAATTCGGCAAATAATGAGCCATAATCCCTTCTTACTACCATGTTTTTGAATAGCCTCTAATCCATAAGAAGAACAAGTTGGATAAAATCGACATGTAGGTGGCTTCAAAGGAGAAATCCAATTTCGATAGAAACGGATGCCACCTAATAATAGAAATCGCATCACGTTACCCTCTCCTAACCTAAAGCAATTTTGCCTTTTTTAAACAATGAGTGAGACTTTCAAATAATTCTTGATATTCCATTTGAACAACAGGCTCACGGGCAATAACGACCAAATCCCCTTTCAGGTTAATCTGGTCTAGCTGAAGTCGAAGAGCTTCTCGAATTTTTCTTTTCACCTTATTGCGGGTTACAGCATTTCCAATCTTCTTACTAACTGAAATTCCAACTCGGATCTGCTCTTGTCTTTCCTTAGGAAGCAAATAGACTACAAATTGTCGATTTGCAGCAGATCTCCCCTTCTGAAATACCTTCTGGAAGTCCCCATTATCACGGAGTCGATACTCTTTTTTAAACATACGAAAACTCCTATCCTCTTGCCTTCTCTATGTATTCATTCATGTAGAACTATTAAATAGTATAGGATATGAGTAATCAGATTAAACCAATGAAAACCCAATTGCAATAAGAAAAGCTTCTATTGAAGCCCTTTCGAAGAAATAGTCGAATCCATCATTAGTAGAAGCTTTGCATGCCTCCAGTCAAGTTTAGCCCGCTTTATTACTTTAGCAAACTTAAACTTTCCTTCACGGAAAAGTAAACTTGGCTGGCACCATGCCTTTAGGCGAAGGTGGCAGCCTAGTTACCCTTATGCGGAGACGGAAAGCAGTAAGAACTTATACTTTCCTCTCCGCAAAGGAGATAAGGCCACTATCAAGTGGCCTATGCAGATAAAACTTTTCTCCCTTTTCTGCGGCGAGCAGCAAGTACTTTACGCCCGTTCTTCGTGCTCATTCTTTTACGGAATCCATGCACTTTCTTACGTTTACGGTTGTTAGGACTGAATGTTGGTTTCATTATATCCACCTCCCTTGAGGAATAAAACATGCTTTAAAAAGGCATTCATTGTTATTATATTGATCTCCTTCGTATATGTCAAGACAACCCCCCGACCACTTCATGGTAGATCCGTTCTTAGGTAATGTCTGTATCAATCCGGAATAGTACAGATTAAAACACCATAAACTATCCAATATATTATTTCCCAGAACCTTGTGGACAACCGTGAAACAAATTTCGTGTATTATCGACAACTCTTTCCTGTGGATATCCACAATTTATGGTAGTGTGCATAAAAATATACCACAACGTGTAGTAATTGTGGATAAATCAGTAATCCCCATTGATTGTAAGCTTTTTATCTGCTATATTAGATGTGTTTTAACTCGTGGATAATTCAAAAACGAGAATAGGTTTTCCACAGGGTGTGGATATGTTTGTGGACAAGTATCCACTAGTGTGAATAGAAAAAAAGAAGTTATTGTGGATAATGGGCGAAAAGTGTCGAAACTATAAATATATTATAGATAGAATTTAATCGAAGCATTCCACAAGCCTGTGCATAAGTGGTTGGGGGGAAGTGTATGAAGGGCATCGGAAGCCTATGGGACAAAGCACTCTCGATGATTGAAACGAAATTAAGTAAACCTAGCTTTGAGACCTGGTTGAAATCAACTAAAGCAACAGCTTTCCATGATGGTACGCTATTTATAGCAGCTCCAAATGAGTTTTCACGTGATTGGCTAGAAGCCCGCTATTCACAGCTCATTATAGAAATACTTTATGAAATTACCGGCGAAAATATGAAATTAAAAGTCGTAACCTCAGATCCCGATGTAAAATTAGATGCGGATGTCCCAAAGAAGGTTGACGATAGAAGAAATTATTCACCGGAAGATGGGCCTGGCCATTTGCTCAATCCTAAATATGTTTTTGATACCTTTGTCATTGGAACTGGCAATCGTTTTGCCCATGCTGCATCGCTTGCGGTGGCTGAAGCACCTGCTAAAGCCTATAATCCTTTGTTTATTTATGGAGGCGTTGGTCTAGGTAAAACCCACCTTATGCATGCCATTGGCCATTATGTTCTTGAACATAACCCAGGAGCAAAGGTTGTCTACCTTTCATCGGAGAAATTCACGAATGAATTCATTAATAGCATTCGTGATAATAAGGCAGTCGATTTTCGCAATAAATACCGCAATGTAGATGTTTTATTAATTGATGATATTCAATTTTTAGCTGGGAAAGAACAAACTCAAGAGGAATTTTTTCATACATTTAATGCGCTTCACGACGAAAGCAAACAAATTGTCATCTCTAGTGATCGCCCGCCTAAGGAAATTCCTACCCTAGAGGACCGCTTGCGTTCAAGATTTGAATGGGGTTTAATTACGGATATCCAGCCACCCGATCTAGAAACAAGAATCGCTATTTTACGAAAGAAAGCAAAGGCTGAAAACCTCGATATTCCTAATGAGGTTATGGTTTATATTGCAAACCAAATTGATACAAACATTCGGGAATTAGAGGGAGCTTTAATTCGTGTTGTAGCCTACTCCTCTCTCATTAATCGAGATATTGATGCAGATCTGGCTGCCGAAGCGCTAAAGGATATTATTCCTACGAGCAAACCGAAAATTATTACGATACTCGATATTCAAAAAGTCGTGGGTGAGCACTTCGGACTGAAATTAGAAGAATTTAAAGCTAAGAAAAGAAATAAATCCGTTGCCTTCCCAAGACAAATTGCTATGTATTTATCTAGAGAACTTACGGACCATTCCTTACCCAAAATCGGAGAAGAGTTTGGAGGGCGTGACCATACAACGGTCATTCATGCAAATGATAAAATATCGACTTCTCTTCAAACAGATTCTGCACTCCAAGAAACGATGAAAGAGCTCATTACTAAAATTAAAAATGGAAAATAGCTTGTGAATAACAAGAGACAGTCTAACCACAACTTATCCACATGTGAATAGACTGTCTCTTTCTTCCTTTAGCTTAGATATCCACAAATTCACAGCCCCTATTACTACTACTGCATTTAAAAAAAAGAAATATATAAGTTATAATGATATGAAAGAGCTATCGGAATTATTCCTCATCGGAAGTACCTTAGGGTTTAAGCGAAAGGAGTTTTTAATATGCATTTAATCATTCAAAGAGATATGATGACAGCTGCGATCAACGATGTGTATAAAGCAGTTTCTTCTAGAACAACCATACCTATCTTAACGGGAATAAAAATCACCACACATCATTCCGGGATCACATTAACTGCAAGTGATTCAGATATCTCCATTGAACATACAATTCCACTAGAAGAAGATGGAAACTTATATGTGGATATTAAAAAACATGGAAGCATCGTATTGCCAGCTCGTTACCTTACTGATATCGTAAGAAAACTTCCAACCGAATTAATTGAGTTGAATGTGAATGAACGTTTTTTAGCTACCATTCGAGCTGGGAAAACCGAATTTAATCTGAATGGATTAGATGCGGAGGATTTCCCTAGACTTCCCCAAATTGAAGAAGAAAAGGTTTTTAGCCTACATAGTGATATTCTTAAGACTATGATTCGGCAAACGGCTTTCGCAGCGGCTACAACAGAAACTCGTCCTATATTAACTGGGATTATGTGGACATTGCAGCAAGACTATTTACAATTTGTTGCGACAGATAGCCATAGGCTAGCTACTCGACAATCTGTTGTGGAAACCGCAACAGAGATTTCATTTCAAAATATTGTGATCCCAAGTAAGAGTCTTCAAGAATTAAATAAGATTTTGCCTGATAATGATACGTTTGTAGATATTGTTGTAACGGATAATCAAATTTTATTTAAGACCAATCGAATTCTTTTTTATTCTCGTTTATTAAACGGAACCTATCCAGATGTAAACCGTATTATTCCTCAACAGAGTAAAACAGAGGTAATTTTACCTACCAAAGAGTTTTTATACGCGATAGAAAGGGCATCCTTATTAGCAAAGGATGGAAAGAATAATGTTATTAAGTGTTCTTTAGATTCTAATGAGAATCTTAAAATCTCCTCTCATTCTCCGGAGATTGGGAAGGTAACAGAGGAAATACAAGTCATTTCTGTAGAGGGAGAAGAGATCAAGATTTCCTTTAATGCAAAATATATGTTAGATACCCTACGTGTCATGGATAGTGAAGAAGTGAAGATCAAATTTACGGGTGCTATGAGTCCATTCGTCATTGAACCTACCGATACAGATCGAATTCTTTATTTGATTTTACCTGTACGGACGTATCAGTAATTAAATTTTTTTGAATAGGGATGTGTCATATTTGTCAACAAACATAACGATTCAGACTGAATATATTACACTTGGTCAATTCCTGAAAGTGGCAGACATCATTAGTACAGGTGGCCAGGCCAAAGGGTTTCTAGCTGAGGCTAAAATCCTTGTAAATGGTCAAGAGGATAATCGACGTGGAAGAAAGCTTTATCCAGACGACCAAATAGAAGTGAATGGTTCGGACCTCTTTGTTATTTCTCGTAGGTAGCACCACTGAATAAAAAAGGAGGTGCTTGTCCTTTGTTTCTCAAAGAGCTTGAGGTTTGCCAATATCGCAATTATAAGCAACAAAAATTAACATTTTCCCATAATGTGACTCTATTTCTTGGTCAAAATGCACAAGGTAAGACAAATCTGATCGAATCCATCTATGTTCTAGCCATGACGAAGTCTCATCGTTCTACGAAGGATAAAGAATGGATTCATTGGGATCAGGAATTTTCATATATCAGAGGGATGGTAGAAAGAAAGAGAGGAACCCTCCGACTGGAAATTCAGTTGACTGGAAAGGGAAAAAAGGCGAAAATAAATGGGTTAGAGCAAAAAAAATTAAGTGATTATGTAGGAGCTATCAATGTGGTCATGTTTGCCCCTGAGGATTTAGGCATAGTCAAAGGTTCCCCAGGGCAGCGCAGAAAATTCCTCGACATGGAAATCGGGCAGGTATCTCCTATGTATCTACACTTATTATCTCAATACCAAAAGATTATGGTACAGCGTAATCAATGGCTAAAAGATGCATATAAAAACAAAGGTCACCTTGAATTTCTTGAGGTCCTTAATCAACAATTAGCGGAAATGGCTGTGAAGCTTACCCTTCGACGAATGCAATTCGTTCGAAAGATGGAGATTTGGGCGAACCAGGTCCACCAACACATTACACAAAACAAAGAACAACTCACCTTAAAATACCATCCATCGGTGGAGCTTGCATTGGATGGTTCCGTTGAAGATGCAACAGAGCTCTTTCTGAAACAACTTATACAGATAAGAGATAAAGAGCTTGCAAGAGGAACTACACTACTAGGTCCACATCGAGATGATCTTAGTTTCTATATCAATGGAGCAAATGTTCAACAATTTGGATCACAAGGACAACAAAGAACAACTGCTCTTTCCCTTAAGCTTGCAGAAATACAACTCATCTATGAAGAAGTTGGAGATTACCCAATCTTACTGCTAGATGATGTTTTATCAGAATTAGATGCAACACGGCAAACACATTTATTGGATGCGATTAAGGAAAAAGTACAAACCTTCGTTACAGCAACAGGGGTAGAAGGTATCCAACATGAAACATTAGACGGTGCTACAATTTATCGAATCCATTCTGGTGAAGCCATGAAGGAGAAATGAGGTGGAACTTAATGTTTATCCATTTAGGCGGAGAAACCGTTGTCAGGTCAGCAGATGTCGTAGCGATCATTGAACACCATATGGATGATTCAAAATCCACACGGGAATTTTTGGATCGTAAGGAACAAAATCAACAGTTGATTCGAATTAGTAAAGAAGAAACAAAATCCTATGTTGTCTTGCAGGATAAAGTATACTGTTCCCCTATTTCCTCCTTGACGTTAAAGAAAAGAGCTAACTTTGTAAGTAGTTTAGAGAGTAGGTGATTAGTCTTGGCAACTGAAAATCATTCCTATGATGCCAGTCAGATTCAAGTTTTAGAAGGGTTGGAGGCTGTTCGCAAACGTCCAGGGATGTATATTGGTTCAACGAATAGTCGTGGACTACACCATTTAGTTTGGGAGGTAGTAGACAACTCGATCGATGAGGCACTCGCTGGCTACTGTTCAGAAATCGTTGTTACCGTACACCAAGATAATAGTGTTTCGGTTACTGATAACGGCCGTGGTATTCCCACTGGAATCAATGAAAAGACAGGAAAATCAACAGTAGAAACTGTTTTAACCGTACTCCATGCAGGTGGTAAATTTGGCGGAGAAGGATATAAGGTTTCAGGTGGTCTTCACGGCGTAGGGGTTTCTGTTGTGAATGCACTATCTGAATTGGTATCCGTAGAGGTAAAGCGTGATGGAAAGCTTCATCTTCAGAAGTTTGCTTATGGAGATTCACTAGGTGATTTGCAAATTATTGGAGAGGCAGAGGATACAGGGACAAAAGTAACCTTTAAGCCAGATTCACAAATTTTTACGGAAACTACCGTTTTTGATTATGAGATTTTGCAAAAAAGATTACGGGAGTTGGCCTTCCTCAATCGAGGAATTAGCATTACCCTTATCGATGAGAGATCAAACCGAAAAGATATATACAAATCTGAAGGTGGGATTGTCTCTTTTGTCCAGCATCTAGACAAAAATAGAGAAAGTATTCTTGAGCAGCCTATTTATATATCCACGGAGAAGGATGGATTGTTTGTTGAGGTTGCCCTTCAATATAACGATAGCTTTGCAAGTAATATCTACTCTTATGCCAATAACATTCATACCCATGAGGGTGGAACACATGAATCAGGTTTTAAGAGTGCTTTAACACGTGTGATTAATGATTATGGTCGCAAGCAAAATTTTCTAAAAGAAAAAGATGAGAACCTAACAGGCGATGATGCCCGAGAAGGATTAACTGCGATTATTAGTGTGAAAATCCCAGAACCTCAGTTTGAAGGACAGACCAAAACGAAGTTAGGAAATAGTGAAGCACGCAGTATTACAGAGTCTGTTTTTGCTCAACACTTCTCAGATTTCTTGAATGAACATCCGATTGAAGCGCGTAAGATCATGGATAAGGCAATGATGGCTTCAAGAGCCCGAGAGGCTGCAAGGAAGGCAAGGGAATTAACACGACGAAAGAATGCTCTAGAAGTCAGTGCTCTCCCAGGGAAGCTTGCCGATTGTTCATCTAAAGATCCTTCTGAGAGTGAAATTTACATTGTTGAGGGTGATTCTGCAGGTGGTTCGGCCAAGCAAGGACGTGATCGACATTTTCAGGCGATTCTCCCGCTTCGGGGTAAGGTTATCAATGTGGAAAAGGCACGTTTGGATAAGATTCTATCTAACAATGAAATCCGCACGATCATTACTGCACTTGGTACAGGGATTGGGGAGGACTTCGATCTATCTAAGGCTCGTTACCATAAGGTCATCATTATGACCGATGCGGATGTGGATGGTGCTCATATTCGGACCCTCTTGTTAACTTTCTTATATCGCTATATGAGACCACTTGTAGAAGAGGGTTATATATTTATTGCTCAACCACCGTTATATAAAGTCTCTCAAGGAAAAATGGTAAATTACGCCTATGATGATGCGCAATTAAAGGTGATCATGGGGCAAATTTCCGGCAAGCCTGAACCTAATATTCAGCGTTATAAAGGTTTGGGAGAAATGAATCCAGAACAACTTTGGGAAACAACGATGGACCCCGATTCGCGGACGTTACTACGTGTCAGCTTAGAGGATGCTATGGAAGCTGATGAAATATTTGATACTTTAATGGGTGATCGGGTAGAACCCCGCCGAGATTTTATTCAGGAGAATGCACAGTACGCAACGAATTTGGACATTTAACTTTTTGGAGGTAACGCAAGTATGGCTGAAGAACAACGTTCCAGCATAATCGATAGAAACATCTCCCAAGAGATGCGCGAATCCTTCCTTGGATACGCAATGAGCGTCATTGTTAGCCGTGCCCTGCCTGATGTTCGAGACGGTCTTAAGCCTGTTCACCGACGGATCCTGTTTGCTATGAATGAAATGGGGATGACCCCAGATAAACCTTATAAGAAGTCTGCAAGAATTGTTGGGGATGTTATCGGTAAATACCATCCCCATGGTGATTCAGCTGTATATGAAACAATGGTTCGAATGGCTCAAAATTTCTCTTACCGTTATCCACTTGTAGATGGGCATGGGAATTTTGGATCGATTGACGGTGATTCTGCAGCAGCAATGCGTTACACTGAGGCAAGATTGTCTAAGATTGCAACAGAATTGCTACGTGATATCAATAAAGATACGATCGATTATGGGCCGAACTATGATGGGAATGAGAAGGAGCCTCTAGTTCTTCCTTCGAGGTTCCCTAATTTATTAGTGAATGGAACCTCAGGGATTGCGGTTGGTATGGCTACCAATATTCCTCCTCATAATTTAGGGGAAGTCATTGATGGCGTTTTAATGATTATTGATCGGGATGATGTGACGATTCGAGAATTAATGGATGTCATTCCTGGTCCTGATTTTCCCACAGCCGCCCAGATCATGGGACGTAATGGGATTCATCAAGCCTATACCACAGGCCGTGGGTCAATAACCATTCGGGCGAAGGCAGAGATTGAGGAATATAAAGGTAAACACCGGATCATCGTTGACGAAATTCCATATCAGGTTAATAAAGCAAAGTTGATTGAACGGATAGCTGAACTTGTAAGAGATAAGAAAATTGAAGGAATTACCGATTTACGCGACGAATCAGACCGCAATGGAATGCGAATTGTTATTGAATTACGTAGAGATATCAATCCGCAAGTGCTCTTAAATAATTTGTATAAGCATACCGCTTTACAGACCACATTCGGTGTGAATATGTTGGCTTTAGTGAATGGGCAACCCAAAACATTAAACCTCAAAGAAATGCTTACATATTATTTAGACCACCAACGAGTAGTGATCAGACGTAGAACAGAATTTGATCTCCGTAAAGCGGAAGCACGGGCCCATATTTTAGAAGGTCTGCGTATTGCTTTAGATCATATTGATGAGATCATTTCACTTATTCGTTCATCTAGAACAGCTGAGGAAGCGCGTAATAGCTTAATCGAACGCTTCTCACTTAGCTATGAGCAGGCACAAGCCATTCTAGATATGCGACTTCAAAGACTAACTGGTTTAGAACGGGATAAGATTGAAGAGGAATATCAAGAACTTGTGAAGCTCATTGCAGAGTTAAAAGCGATTCTAGCAGACGAAAATAAAATATTGGCGATTATTAAAGAAGAGTTAATCGAAATCAAAGAGAAATATAATGATCCTCGTAGAACGATCATTTCGATCGCAGAGGACGCCATTGAAATTGAGGATTTGATTCCTGAAGGAGACGTTTGTATAACCCTTACACATACCGGTTATATTAAACGTTTGCCTGCTTCTACCTATAAGAGTCAACGTCGAGGCGGAAGAGGTATTCAAGGGGCGGAAACGAAAGAGAATGATTTCGTCCAGAATATGTTCGTTACCAATTCCCATAATTACCTTATGGTATTTACTAACAGAGGGAAAGTATACCGAATTAAGGCTTATGAGGTACCAGAGCTTGGGCGAACAGCACGTGGAACTCCGATTATTAACCTTATTCAGATTGAGCAAGGAGAACAGGTGAAAGCCGTGATCCCGGTTAAGGATTTTAAAGAGGAGGATCGCTACCTTTTCTTTGCCACGAAACATGGAATTGTGAAGAGAACCGAATTAAGCTCCTTTGAGCATATCCGTAGGGGTGGTCTATTTGCGATCAACGTTAAAGAAGATGATGAGCTTATTAACGTCCTTCTGACAGATGGTAAAAAAGATATCATTATGGGAACCAAGCAAGGGATGTCCATTCGCTTCAATGAGAATGATGTCCGTTCCATGGGTAGATCTGCTACAGGTGTCAAAGGGATTAGATTAGACTCGGATGATGAGGTAATTGATACAGATATGATAGAAGTTGGATCAGATGTATTGATTGTTACATCTCGTGGATTCGGAAAACGTACGCCTGTGGATGAATATCGTATTCAGTCCCGTGGAGGAAAAGGAATCAAGACGTTGAATGTCACAGAACGGAATGGTAACATTGTTGCTCTGAAGGTTGTGAATGAAGAAAATGACTTGATGATTGTTACAGTATCTGGGATCATCATTCGTCTTCATAACGACGGTATTTCCACGATGGGAAGATATACTCAAGGGGTCAAGCTAATTCGGATTGAAAATGAGGAAGAAGTGGCAACTGTGGCTAAGGTTGATCGTTCGGAAGAAGAACGTTTAGATGATTTAGTCGTTGAGCCTGGTGAAATCGAAGAAGAAGGTAACGAAGAGAATACCGAATAATTGATTTATCAACAAACATAAATCGAGCTATCAAGTGATTGGTAGCTCATATTTTTCTTTGTGAATAAAGAAGTC
>DATFAS010000226.1:0-3363 GCA_035254305.1 Bacillota bacterium | reverse complement strand
AAATGAAAAAACTATATTAATTTATATATTCTTTTATTTCAATAGATATATAAAATTCTATACTCCTTCAATTTGAACCAAATCAAGAGGAAGATCAGAGAATTATACTTCCTTTAATTGCACCCATGCTCGTCCCAATTTCCATTGCACCTCGAGAGGGAGCCCAAGTCCTTGCGTAAGTATATGGTCTGAGATCACTTCGTCTTTCGGCCCGGCTGCTATAATTTTTCCATCTTTGATTACCAGAGCATGGGTAAACGCAGGGCAAACCTCTTCTATATGGTGAGTCACATAGATCATAGTTGGTCCATGTTCTTGTCTACCTAACTTTTCAATCGAGGCTAGCAGTTTTTCACGAGAATAGATATCGAGCCCCGTACAAGGCTCATCAAGTATAAGCAATTTCGGGGCGGCCATTAAGGCTCGCGAAATAAGCACCTTTTGCCTTTCTCCTTGAGAGCATACACCAAATGGTCGATCAGCTAGATGTCCCATTCCCATTTCATCCAATATGGATCTTGCCTTATCTTCATCTTTTAGGGTTACCTCGTCATAGATTCCAAGAGTTGCAAATTTCCCACTTAACACAACCTCGAAAACAGAGTGAGAAGGAGAAATGCTATCCGCTAAAGAGATACTAACCCAACCAATGGATTTTCGAAGCTCCCTAAGATCAACCGTACCAAATTTTTTTCCTAAAACCTCTATTGATGCTCCTGTTCCCGCAACAGGCCATATATATCCGTTAATCATCTTAAGCAGGGTAGTTTTTCCCGCACCATTAAGCCCGATTAAAGCCCAATGTTGGCCCTCTTCCACCTTCCAGGAAATATCCGTCAAAATCTCCCGATCTTCCCTTCTACAATACACATTTTGCACATGAATAATACTCATACCTTTTTGTTTATCCCCTATTCCAAGTGTAAATATTAGGTAAATTCAACTAATAATAGAATACCATATTTTAAAGTCAAGCGTATAAAAAGGAAAGGATTAGGTGAGGTAAATATTTTTATTATATTGGGTTAACGTAATCATTAATTACACCACACTTTTTAGGTCCTTAACCCCAAATTATAATGATAAGGTTATCTATCTATTCACAACCTACTCTATTTTGCATTTACTAATAAAAAACAGTATAAACAATGATAAGGATGTGATTTAGTATAATGAGTGTTACTTATTCGAGCTATAAACCTGGAGATATTATTATTTATGATACAGACCCAACCTCCAATATGACAGTTATCCCTAATACTAATGTAGCCGAACAGCCTGCTGGAAATCGTACCCTTTTATTTAGTGATGCTCCTGAATATGTAAAAGGACAAGGAATCTTGTATCAAGATACGATTAGCCCAACGAAGAACAGTGGGCAGTTTCGAGTATTTGCTTATCATGTAAACAATGTAGGTAAAATCCTTTATTTTTCTATTTTGCTTACCAATACAAGTCCAGAACCGGTTACAGTTCATATCACCAAAACAGCTGTTGCAGGCCCCTCTACTTCCTATACAGCGGTTGGAAAAACAGCTGTAAAACGATGGTTCAATTCTGATGTCAGTACGACAGTCACGATATCAGCTGGTCAAACTATATTTTTAACGAACCCTGTTGCAGCTCAAAAAAACCAGCTGGTCCATTTCATTGTCGATGCTGTAGCCAAAGGTAATGTGATTGTAAGTGTAGTAGCACGAAATGATCGGAAAGCCTCCCTCAACAATCTCAAGGTTTTACCAAGTGGCCAAAGTTCTCCCATGCGTGGAACGTTTTCTACATCAGATTATTTTAGCTTCTATTCTGCTGATTTATCAGGAAATGGACAGTATGCTTCTGGTGTAGCCGGTGATTCAGAATACCTGGTTGGTTATTCAGCGGTAGATGATCATCAAATGGTAATCAATTATGGAAATTATGGAGTTCTCTATCATACTACCTTTCAAGTTGCGCCCCCTACAGTCACATCAGCAGCGTTGGTATTGAATTCACGAGGAGGCACCTTTGCAACAGAATCGTATGTATCGCTTAACGGTATTCCCCAAGGAAGCCTTATTGATGTACCCACTAATACGACATCTGTTGGGACTAATACGCTAACTCAGGGTGTCCTTCTATTTAAAAATAAATTTAGCAATCAAACAACCTATACGATAGGAATCGATTGGATGCCTGCAGGAGGCACTAATTTACCTGTTCATTTCATCATAGAACCGTACTTACCCACAAATGAAAAACTGCGTAGTTTCTGTTTTATATGTCCAACCTTTTTGAAAAAAGTTCTAGAATGGTTAAGATTCTAAGCCTAAATTATCGTTGAATTTCCTTCTGTATGCTTTCAAAAACAGTGTTTAAGCAGTTCCTTGAAACATAGGCTGGTTGTGAATAGTTATAAAAGTAAAGTAAATAGGTATCTCCCTTTGGAATTAGCTTACTTGCATATTCAGTGTTAATGATATAAGCACGGTGACTTTTAATGAATTGAGTAGGAAGTTGTTCGTAGATCCTTCCTAAGGTTTCATAAGTTTCATAAATATTAGAATAGGTGTGTATACAGGATTTACGGTCAGTTTTTTCAATAAAGATTACATCGTTTATATTTATAAAGTGCGTGGTTCCATCATTTTTGACGATTAATTTTCTCACCTTTTGTCTGGCATGATTTTTTCTATGGTCTATCCATACTTGTACTTTTCCAATGCACCTCACGACACTACTTAAATCAATTGGCTTTAGAAGATAATCTACTGCTGAAAGTTGATATGCTTCAAGGGCAAAGTGAGGATGACCTGTTACAAACACAATATTCACATGAGGATGTAATCCTTTACACTGTTTAGCAGCGTCTAAACCATTCGTACCTGGCATATCGATATCAACAAAAATAACATCAGGCTCTTCTTGATAAACAAGCTGAACAAGTTCTTCTCCATTTGCTGCCTCTCCAATACATTCAACATTCGTGAGTAAATCTAGCATTCTATGGAAAGTTTGACGTGCCTCTAGATTATCATCAGCAATAATAGCTCTTATCCTCTCCATCTATCTCACTCTCTTTCTAAAAAAACAAACCCTTTCAAGAATGAAAGGGTTTACTATGGAACTTACTTATTCTTCTGGTAACTCAGGCTGATAGAGCCCTATGGTACAAGCAGAGGATAGTTCCATATTTGCAAGAAATGCAATGGCAGCAACAACTGTAGGAATGACTGCAAAAAGTACTTTTTTAAGCATGGGATTCACCTCCTTTTAGTTGATTTAACCATCGATCTATGGTTGCTAAAAAATCCTTGGATGAAGGATGGATATTCCAAGCTTGCAAAGCTAAGGCTAGTAAAGAAACAAAAATATAATGATTACTAT
>DATFAS010000225.1:0-50990 GCA_035254305.1 Bacillota bacterium | reverse complement strand
AAAAAACCCATCTCCATTTCAATGAAAATGGAAGATGAGTATATAAATAGAACAAACAAGTTTTAAAAACCTTCAGCGGACAACTAAGGATGAATCCATCCATCCGAGTTTTTTCGAAATTTCATTCGCTGCCTCTTTAACTTTCTTAATCAATTCGGGTAATCTCTCATCTTTAAATCGTACGTCTGGACCAGCAATACTAAGGCCCGCTACCATTTGTCCCGTATAATCAAAAATAGGAGCTGCCACAGCAGAAGTATGATCCTCAAGTTCAGAATGACTTACACTATACCCATATTTTCTGGAATTATCCAATAGAGAACGAAGCTCTTCCTTGTCCGTAATGGTTCCAAGACCAATGGAATTCAGTTCAATCCCTTGCAAATATTCTTCTCTTTCATGATCTGGTAAATAAGTGAGAAGTATTCGAGAACATGCCCCCGCATAGAGTGGAGCTCTTCGTCCTATTTTTGTATAAAGCCTCACTGGGTGATTCGTATCCAGTTTTTCAATATACATGGACTCCTTCCCATCTTTTACAATGAGATTGACTGCTTCTTCCACATCATCTCGTAAAATTTGCATAATAGGTAAAGCAAGTTGTCGAATATCGAGACGTTCAGCCACTAATTGGCCAAATTGGAGAAATAACAGGCCAAGTGAATATTTTCCATCCTTATCCTTAGTAAGAAACCCCATGTCTTCAAGGGAGCCAACCATTCGGTGGACAGATGTTTTTGGCATACCTGAAAGTTCTACCATCTCACTTAGACTTAACTTTGTATGTGTTAAAAAAAGATTAAGGAGGTCCATCGATTTAACAACCGTCTTATTTTTATTCTGCACCTGCTATCCCCCTTTGGAAAAAGCATTAGATTATATAATAACTGTCTACAGACATTACATTGTTATTTCTAAAGAAACAAACATCTTTGTACTGAAGGGATAAGATAATCATTTCATTATAGAAAAATTTACGTATTATTGAGAATACACTACTTTCAACAAATAGTAAATGATCCCTAACTTATGTTAAATTCCAAATTCCATTCAAATGGAAGTAACTCTCCCCACTTGAAAAAGGTTGTATCGAAAAAGAGTGACCTTATAACCGCTTATGCGGAAATAAAGTCACTCTTTGGACTAAAACTTGTTCATTTCTTAATATACATCACGTTGATAACGGCCTTGCTCTTGCATATTATTTAGATATGCTTCTGCCGCTTCACGGCTCATTGCACCTTCTTGTTCAATAATGCTGATCAGTGCGTTGTGTACGTCTTTCGCCATACGTTCCTTATCTCCACAAATGTAGAAATATGCTCCGTTTTCTAGCCATTCATATAATTCCTTACCATTATCAAGCATTTTATTTTGTACATAAACTTTTTGTGCGGTATCACGGGAGAACGCTGTTTCTAATCTTGTGAGTACCCCATCCTGTTGGTATTTTGCTAACTCATCTTGATAAAGGAAATCGGAAGATGAATGCTGGTCTCCAAAGAATAACCATGATCTTCCTGTTGTTTCAGTCACTGCACGTTCCTGGATGAAAGAACGGAATGGCGCAATGCCTGTCCCTGGGCCAACCATAATAATATCTTTATCAGATTCTGGTAGACCAAAGTGTTTATTTACTTGAACGAATACTGGAAGTGCATCTCCTTCTGGAAGACGTTCAGCCACTAAAACAGAACAAACTCCTTTACGAAGGCGTCCGTGGGATTCGTAGCGAACAGCGCCGATTGTTAAATGCACTTGCTCAGGATTAGCAGCAATACTGCTTGAAATAGAATAAAGACGTGGTGTCATTTTTCTTAGAAGAGACACGACTTCTTGAGCTGAAGCTTTCCATGGCCCGAAATCACGCAACATATCAAGTAAATCACGCCCGTAGGTATATTCTTTAAGTTGGGCTGCGTTTTCAACTAACAAAAGATTTTTCAATTCTTCGTTTTCTGTTAATTCTGCTGCCTGCTGAAGAACCTTCTTGGACAATAGCGTAATTTCAAAGAAATTGGTTAGCGCTTCCTTAAGTGGAAGTGTTTCTCCTTGCTTATTAATTACTACTACTGTTTCTGTATCCCACTTCATTTCTTCAATAAGAGCAGCTACTAATTCAGGATCATTACTAGGTATAATACCAAGAGCATCCCCTGGGACATAGGAAAGGCCTGACCCAGCTAAAGATAACTCGATATGTCTTGTTTCTTTACTTGAACTAGCCCCATTTAGATTTACATTTTTGAGAACTTTCGCTGGAAATGGATTCGTTCTTGAAAATGTTGTTGGCACCTTATTGTCTACAGTTAGACTCATCATCTTCACCCCAAAATTTTTTTATCATGTCTAGGATAACACAGGAAGAGAAAATCAGATATGATTTTTCACACACTACCCGATAATTGGTATTGAAACAAATCAATCTTCCCTAAAATTGTATCAGAAAAAGCCAATATTTATCTTTCCCTCTTCTTATTCATCTCAACATCCAAGGCAAGCAAATTCTTCACTCTTTGTGGGGATTTCATTAAAGAAACCTAATCCCAATAAAGCTTCATTGGAATTAGGTTAATTTTAATTATTTTAATGATAATAGCATTATGAAAGGCATTTACCTTACGATACGCTTCGACGTGATTTCTGTTTCTGTGATGGCAAGCTTTCGCCTAGACCAAGCGCCTGCGCTGTTGAAGTATGAACTTCTTGAAGAAGCTCTTGGTTGTTCAACAATGATACGCCATAAGAAGGAATCATTTCTTTTATTTTCGGTTCCCATGTTTTTATATGTTGCGGGAAGCATTTTGTTAAAAGTTGAAGCATAACAGAAACGGCAGTAGAAGCACCTGGAGAAGCGCCAAGCAATGCCGCGATCGAGCCATCAGCAGCATTAACGACTTCTGTACCGAATTGAAGTATTCCTTTACCGGCAGCTGTATCTTTGATAACTTGTACACGTTGTCCAGCTACCAACAGATCCCAATCTTCGCTTTTAGCGTTCGGGATAAAGTCGCGTAACTCTTCCATACGTTGTTCTTTCGATAACATAACTTGCTGGATCAGGTATTTGGTTAATGGCATATTTTTCGCGCCTGATGCCAACATAGTTACGAGATTATCCGATTTGATGGACCCTATTAAATCAAAACTTGAACCGTATTTTAAGAACTTTGGTGTGAAACCGGCAAACGGCCCAAAGAGCAAAGATTTTTTATTATCGATAAATCTTGTGTCAAGATGTGGAACAGACATTGGAGGCGCTCCAACCCTAGCTTTACCATATACTTTGGCATGATGCTGCGCCACAACTTCTGGATTATTACACACCATAAACAGTCCGCTAACCGGGAATCCTCCGATATGTTTTCCTTCAGGGATACCTGATTTTTGAAGTAGAGGCAGACTTCCACCACCACCACCGATAAAGACGAATTTCGCAGTATGGCGTTCGACTTTACCGCTATCTACATTTCGCACTTTTACTTCCCATGAGCCGTCACTAGTGCGTTTAATATCATCAACATTATGTTTGAATTTTATGTCGACGTTTTTACTCTTTAAGTGGGTAAACAACATACGCGACAAAGCACCAAAGTTAACATCAGTTCCAGAGTCAATTTTAGTTGCCGCAATAGGCTCATTCGATTTACGGTCTTCCATAATAAGTGGAATCCATTCCATCAGTTTCTCAGGATCATCGGAAAATTCCATCCCTTGAAACAGAGGATTATTAGTCAACGCTTCAAAGCGTTTTTTTAGAAACGTTACATTTTGTTCCCCTTGTACTAAACTCATATGAGGCAATGGCATGATGAAGTCCTGCGGATTGCGTATCAGACTGCTATTTATAAGATAAGACCAGAATTGCTTTGAAACTTGAAATTCTTCATTAATTTTAATAGCTTTGCTAATATCTATGGATCCGTCCTGTTTTTCGACGGTGTAGTTAAGCTCGCAAAGTGAAGCATGCCCCGTTCCCGCATTATTCCATTCGTTAGAACTTTCTTCTCCAGCGTTTGCGAGCCTCTCAAACACTGTAATTTTCCAGTCCGGTACTAATTCTTTTAGAAGTGTTCCCAAAGTTGCACTCATGATACCGGCACCAATTAAGATAACGTCTGTCCTAGTTTGTCTGTCACTCATTTTTACCGTCCCTATTCCCTAAGATTTGCAGAAAGGATGTGTAGGCACCTCAGCAAGCCAGAGTGCGACCTAGTCACACATCTTTTCTGTACCAACTATAACCCTATCTAATAGTGTATCACTATTATTGATAGATTAAAATACTGTTATATGATAGTTATTTTCTATTAACTTTTCTTGTATAAAAGATTACTTTATCATAGAGCTTTTAATCACGTTTGTTTTTAGTCCCACTACACCTTATTTCAACATTTCAACACTTTTTCATTCCCTATTATTGATCCTGGAGATAATCAATTTAGAAGAAAAGAAACATTCTTTCATAGAAATCTAGTTAATCTTCGTTTTTCAAATCATATTGATAGAGTTGACTACGTTTCTAAGTTTACAACTTTTTTATCACGCATACTATGACAATTGTTGGCTATAGCTCACTTAACTTGAATAACTTACTGAAAATGCCTGCACCTGATTCACGAAGTTTAGATAAACAATTAAAAAATGCCCTAAGATTTCTCAGGGCACATCATTCAAACGGACTATTTCATTTCGCCTCCACCACTCACAGGCAAGTAGCTACCTGTAATATAGACACTGTCATCACTGGCATAAAAAGCAATAGCTTTTGCAATATCTTCAGGTTGACCAATTCGACCTAACGGAAGAAAAGCCCCTTGCTTTTGTTTAAATTCTTCCGGTATGGATGCTGTTGCATCTGTCTCTGTTAATCCTGGAGAGACAACATTGGCTGTAATGCCTTGATTCCCCAGCTCTTGAGCAATATATCGAACAAAACTGTTTAGTGCCCCTTTAGACGTACCATGTGCAATAAAATTAGGACCCGGTTGATTACTTAACCCACTAGATACGTAAACTAGCTTACCATAATTCTGCTTCTTCATATAAGTTAGTACAGCCTTTGTAGACACGAAAGCAGCTTGAAGTTCATCATTGGTCTTTTGAATGAATTCCTCCCATGTCATCTCTTCAAATGACTTGTGAGCAAAACTCATGCCAGCATTATGAACCATGATGTCTACGGTTCCATATGTTTTCACGGCCTCTTCTACCATACTACTCATTTGCTCCATATTTCTGGCATCTGCCTGGATTGCGATCGCTTCTCCACCATTTTCTCTAATCGATGCCACTACTTCTTCTGCCGATGCTGCACTCCTAGCATAATTTACGACAACTTTTGCTCCGCGCTGAGATAAAATTTTCGCCGTAGCTGCTCCAATTCCTCGGCTCGATCCTGTTACGATGGCTACTTTTCCCTTCATCATTTTCACTCCTTCTGTTTATAAATTAATTTTTTATCAATGATCTATATCAGAACACACCATTCTCATTGGGGGAATTATCAGGTATAGGCTGACCCACATCCCAGAATTCTACGATAAGGTTGTTATGGAAGCGGAAGATATGGACAACAGCTCCTCCAAGGTCCTCTTGCTTTTGTTTTACATGGGAGTGAACGACAACGATATCCCCCTCTTCAATAGCACGTTTGACCTCAAGGATTTTGTGAGGATTTTTAGTGGCGTTCTCTTCCATTGCGAGCATAAGAGAATCAGCATCCCCACGGAAAAAGGGATTATGGTGGCGGAAACTCGGACCAATGTACCTCCGGTATGCTTCACGCACTTCACCCGATGCGACCAGTTGCAAAAACAATATCGCCTTCTCTTTAAGAGGAGTATTCATTGCAAATCATCCTTTCTTTACAATGGCTTGAGCAAACCTACATGTTAGTTTGCTTCACGAACTTAGGTCATCCTACCCACACTTTCAATTGTCATGAGTAGTGACCGTAAGCTTCCCATCAGCTATTGAAGTAGTGACCTTGCTCAAGGTCCGAGATCAATGAGGGATGCTTAGGTCTCCATCCCAAGAGTTCCTGAGTCTGTGCACTCGACCTCGGGATATCTAGTGCAGCAATAGTACCAAGAAAGCCGAAGTGGTCCTCTGCCTCTTCTCGTGAAATACTGACTACTGGTAGGTTAAGGTGTTTACCGATGACACTCGCAATATTACGAAATGGCACCCCTTCATCTGCTACCCCATCTAGTCGTGAGCCGGCTGGCGCCTTTTCCAACGCGAGGCAGTAGAGGTGCGCGGCATCAAGTCGGTGCACAGCCGTCCAGTGATTGGATCCGTTGCCAATATAGGCAGAGAAGCCCTTCGTACGAGCAATGTTGATCAGTCTCGGTACGAATCCCTTATCTCCCTCACCGTGCACGGATGGCGCAAGCATTACGATCGATGTCCGTACCCCACGATTTGCCAACCCGATCGCTGCGTTATCCGATGCCGTCCCGTTTGCGTGAGCAGTGATCACAAACGGCTTGCCGGAGCCCTCAAGCGCCGCCCCTATCGTCTCAACTGCGAGTAGATCAGTTGCGAGTGAGCCAGCGAAGTCCGAGAAGTCGTGCTTAAATGCTAGATGGATAACGCCGTCCGCAGCGGCGGCACCACTACGAAGGCTGTCGAGGTCAGCCAGATCACCACGGTGTACCTCAGCCCCAGCTTCCTTCAGTATCACCGCACCCTTGTCTGATCGGGTTAGCCCGACGACTTTATGACCGGCATCAATAAGTTCACGGACAACAGCAGAACCGACGTAGCCTGTCGCTCCAGTGACAAAAACACGCATAATGATATCCTCCTTAACTTGTTGAGTTGTATTGTTCCTTGAATAATTACACTCTAAACTATAGAGTTAACTTTAAGGCAAGTTATATCGAGGAGAGATCTACATGAAAATTAAAGAATTAGCTGAAAAGACAGGTTTAACAGCTTATACCATTCGTTTTTATGAAAAAGAAGGCTTGTTGGACAATCGGCATTTTCAAAGAGAGGAAAATAACTATCGTAACTATTCAGACGAGGCTATCAAACGTCTGAAGCTTATAAAGAAGTTTCAGGGCGTGGGTTGTTCATTATCTGAACTGAAGGAAATCCTACAAGATCGTGATGAAAATACGCGCACCAATCAACAAGTGATTGAATGGATAAACCAAAAGATAAGTGAGATCGAACGTAAGAGGGACGAATATGAACAAATTCTTGACACCCTTAACTGGATGTTGGAATACAGAATTTCATTGATGAATGATCCAGAACAGGCCGATTCTTTGTTAAAGCAACGACATTCTGATTAAGTTGTATTTGAGTAAGAACCTCCCAATGTAAGCGTTCTATCGGTTTTTCATATGAAAGATAGTATTGAACTCTCCTATGTATCAATACTTAATTCGTGAGACTCCTTCTTTACATGCATTATTCAAACAGTCATAAAAAATTATGTGGAAAAGGGCGTTGCTCACGAACTAGTCAGTTCGTGAGCAACAGTCCCTTCTCTGTCATGGTTTTAAAATTTCCTGCCCAGTGATCATTGAAAAATGATGATCGTTGGATACTTCTTCTATATCTCCAAATGCCCAATACGCATTTGGTACATCACTCCAATTTGGATTAACAACCCTATTTAGTGGTCCTCTATTTTCCAACCGATTAAGAATAACTAGAGCTTCTGCACGCGTTAGATCTTGACCAAGACGGAATGTTCCAACTAATAATTGGTTAAATCAATCCCTCCGTTCGGGACTTTTACTTCAACTTCAATAAACTCTAAACAAATAAACTCAATTTTTCTTCGGTCTATACTTACTAGCGCTATCTTTTGGAGTTGCATCGACAAACACTAATTCAGGACACCCTTCTGTTTCTTTATTATTCATATAGAATTCATTTAGTTCATCAACTTTTTTTTGCGAACCACCATTGTGAACTACTAAATAAATTAGTTTTTGTGTTTTTTCAGCTTTTGCATACTCCTGTATTTGTGATTCCATGCCATGAACTAGATTGGAATTTGAAGTCAGCTTTATCTCGACCAATGTTCTATCTTCATAACTCGTCTCAAACTTGAAATCCACAGGTCCTCTACCACTATCAGTTTCAGGACTAATTCCTATATTAAAAGCATTGCAATAGCTATCAGCAACACAAAAGAAAGCCCTTTGTACAATTTTCTCGTTTCTGGGTTTATTTTCATAGTATAGGAGTTCATTTATTTTGTTATTTTCAACCAGATCCTTAAATTTATTACATATTAACATCGCAATATCAAAAGTCGATTTGAAAACTGGTGAGACGTCAATTGGATACTCATTAGGAAGTCTATTTGCTATCTTTGCTATTATAGAATCTCCAGTTTTATCCTTACTAAAATCATAATGTTCAATAGTTATCTTACGATAATCATCTAGTATCTGATTAAGTATTGTCGGATTTTTAATAAATAATTCTTTCAAGAGATCTTTCTTATGACCAGTTGACATTTTACCCCATTTATTACCGACAATTTCATTTACTTCTCTGCGAATTGACTCAATCTCACTACAGACTCTATCAATATCATCCCAACCTCTAGCAATAGGCAATTCATGGAGTATTTCCTTTGGCAATAGTAACAATGGAGATTTCTTGAATGGATTAATCAATAATCCATCATCAAAATCAAATAATGGATAATTTTCCATTGTAATACCCAATTCAATGTTCATTCTTTTTGTATAAGTTTCTATATCACTTTTAATAATGCACGCAATCATATCACTTATTCGGTCAGGTCCAACGTTTTTCTCAAACAAGCCCACTAGATGAAATATTTCCGGCTCATTAACTCCGGCATCAATAATTTGTTTGGCGTCACCAATTATTTGTTTTCTTAATTTTAAACCCAAACCTGAACCGTGTTCACTATCTGAATACCCCAAGCAAATACCATTTACTTCTGGAAAATCAAACATTTCTAGTGCAGCTCTGTATAACTTATGATTAGGCCCTGAAGAATTAGCTAGCAAAAGTCCAATATCTTGAAATGTTTTATTTACTTTATCATAAGACCCAACAAACTCGGGGGTTATTGCCTCTTTTAGTCGTTTGATATTTATAAAATAATAAGAATCTATATCAAGCATTGGATCAAATACGCCTAGTGTGTCTAACTTATCATCAAGTTCAAGAATACTCGAAAATAGATTTAACATCCAAATGTAACCCCCAAACAAAAAATATATGATATGCAGATACTTTTGGTTTTTGGAAAGGTTATTCCAAAATAGTGATCTCTTGTTAATTCGACCTTATCTGACATTTTTCCTGCAATTGGATATATATCCAGATACAACATATTAATGATTTCTATTAAATCTCTTAAAGTACTGTAATAGACTCCACCATAAGATAACTACTTCAAATAATTATAAGTGAACCAGAAATGATGGATATCGTAGAAGGTGGCCCATAACATTCATACATATGTGGCCGAATTATGCTTATGCTGTTATTTCAAATCAAATAAGCCAATCTCCCGGTTAGTTTGATGATACTATATGTAAAAACTTTGAGATTACTGGTTTTATTGAGGTTTTATTTAAGAGGAAAAATCTGAGTAAAAACCTGCATTTTTGTTCAAGAAGCGGTAGTGGGTTGAATGAAAAAAGACTGGAGATCCGTCAGCAGCAAGCTTAGGAATTTCCAGTCTTTAGTTAGTTCAACGACAAAGTTTGAAGCGGGACTACATGATTTATTTTGTGTCTACAGCTGCTATAACACCATCTACAGTCCCTTTACTCCACCGTCACACTCTTCGCTAAATTCCTTGGTTTATCTACGTCGTTACCTAAAGCAAGAGATGTATAGTAAGAAAGCAACTGTAATGGAATAACAGATAGAGCAGGTGTTAACAAAGATAGTGTTTTTGGAATATAGGCGACCTCGTCAACAGATTTCTGAAGCTCCTGATCCCCTTCAAGGGAGATTCCTAGAACGTGGGCTCCACGTGCTTTAACCTCCTTGATATTGCTAACCATTTTTTCGTACAATTCTCCTTGTGTGGCTAGGGCAATTACTGGAATTCCTTCTTCGATTAGAGCTAATGTTCCATGCTTCAACTCACCTGCAGCGTAAGCTTCAGAGTGAATGTAGGAAATCTCTTTTAACTTCAGTGATCCTTCAAGGGATACAGCATAGTCAATTCCTCTTCCGATAAAGAAAAGACTCTTATAATCTTTGATGGTTTCAGAGAAGATTTTAATATCCTCTCCACGTTCAAGAAGAGCTTCTACTTGTTCTGGTAGTTTGTTCAAGCCATCAATTAATGCCTTGCGATCTTGTTCACTAATGGTTTCTCTAACCTGAGCAAAATAGATACCTAACAGATAGAAGGCAATCAATTGAGAGCTATAAGCTTTCGTTGAAGCAACAGCAATTTCTGGGCCTGCAACCGTTGCAATCACATCATCTGCATCACGGGCGATGGAGCTACCGACTACATTCGTAATCGCTAATACCTTAGCTCCTAGACGCTGACCTTCACGTAGAGCAGCTAGTGTGTCTGCTGTTTCACCAGATTGGCTAACGACAATAACTAGGGTCTTATCCGTTACGATTGGGCGACGATATCTGAACTCGGAAGCAACCTCTACTTCAACTGGAATACGGGCTAGATCCTCAATAACATTTTTTCCAATTAAACCTGCATGGTAAGCTGTACCACATGCAACGATGAAAATTTTATCTAGTCCCTTAATTTTCTCAGGAGTTAATTGAAGTCCTTCAAGCACAACCTTCTTCTCAGTTTCATCGATTCGTCCAACCATTGTATTACGAAACGCACGTGGTTGCTCGTAAATCTCTTTAAGCATGAAGTGTTCGAAGCCTTCCTTCTCTGCTTGCACAAGATCCCATTCCACACGGAAAATGTCTCTCTGGATAGCTTCACCAGTCTCTGCATTCATCAAATCTACATTATTCTGTGTGAGAACAGCCATTTCACCATCATTGATGATATAGATATCTCTTGTGTATTCAAGAATAGCTGGGATATCCGAACCAATGAAATTTCCATTTTCCCCAACACCAACAATCAACGGACTCGCCAAACGAACAGCCACTAATTTATCAGGTTCATACTCAGTGACTACGCCTAAAGCATAAGCTCCACGCATTCTTCGCACAGCTTTCCTAACGGTCGATACAAGATCTCCATCATACATATCAGCTATGAGGTGAGCAATCACTTCTGTGTCCGTTTCTGAAGTAAAGCTTACACCTTTCGCTACCAATTCTTCTTTAAGATCCAAATAGTTTTCAATAATCCCGTTGTGAACAACAGCGAATTTCCTAGAACTATCTGTATGAGGATGTGAGTTTTCGTTCGATGGACGACCATGAGTAGCCCAACGTGTATGCCCGATTCCTATTGAGCCTTGGATAGGGCTCTGACTAAGTAAATCTTCTAAGACAGCTAGACGTCCTTGCGCCTTCGATACTTGAATAGACTCACCATTATAGACTGCAATACCAGCAGAATCATAGCCACGATATTCAAGCTTACTTAATCCATTAATTAGAATCGGTTGAGCATCTTTCTCTCCTATATATCCCACAATACCGCACATATTTCTATTCTCTCCCCTTAAAAGACGAGGGACTGATTCCCAGGACGGGAGAATCCCCGTCATTCTATGATGTTAAATAAGGTAATCGCTGCGAAGTTATTGTTCAGAAGGTCGCCCTTCTGTTTTGTCACTTCACTTGTCGGCTGCGATTGGTGACCGGGAGGCATCCGCCGAAGATCATCGATAAACCTCCTCCTCGTCAACTATTTAGACCCTTGGTTTGGATTCAAAGGTAATAGTTCTGGCGCTTTTCATTTTCCTACTAACGAATAATGTATGATCCACCTCCTTCAATAAAGGTTATATTAACACAGCTATCACTTCCATTACAATTCATTTCTCATGATATGAAGGAGGGGGATTTTTGTGACAAATCTATCCGCTGGACTCTTTTACCAATAATCATGACCTCTATGTTCATACGACTCGATCGCCTCAGGATCATAGCTAACCGGCTGTTCAAGCTCTACAATCTCTATCTTGGTTATCGAGCAGAGAGGAAACAAGATATCTTTCTTATTTACATCCAGCTTAATGATTCCATGCTTGGCATCATATTGGATTAACATTCCAGTATTAGATAGAAGCTTGCTACCATCTGAATAGTAAACAGTGATTTTGCGATCCATAAATTGGTTTAGCATTATTCCACTCTCCTCATCCATTCTTCTCCTTATATCCTTCCACATTCCCCCAAAAATAAAAAGGCACCGCCCAAATTTATTGTATTCAGGCGATGTAAACTTTCATTACGAGTCTTTACTATACGAGTTCAGCTTTCACAACTTCTACAATCTTATCCACAAATTGCTGTAATTCTTCTTCATCTGGACCTTCCGCCATCACTCGAACAATCGGCTCTGTACCTGAAGGACGAACTAATACACGTCCACTATCTCCAAGCAATGCCTCAACTTCCTGAATAGCTTCCGTAATTTTTTCATTACCCTCTAACTTTGATTTATCAATCACGCGTACATTAATGAGGATCTGAGGATATTGCCTCATTCTTGAAGCTAATTGAGAAATAGATTTTCCTTCTGCTTTAAGAACATCTAACAATTGGATGGCTGTAAGCATTCCATCACCTGTCGTATTATAATCCAACATAATAATATGTCCGGACTGCTCACCACCTAGGTTGTAGCCACCCTTCAACATTTCTTCCATCACATAACGGTCTCCAACCTTTGTTTGCTTTGCTTCAATACCTGCTTGTTCAATGGCTTTATAGAAACCAATATTACTCATCACCGTAGAAACGACTGTGTTTTGCTTCAACTTATGATATCTAGCCATAGCGTCAGCGAGAATAAACATAATTTGATCCCCATCCACGATGTTTCCTTTATCATCCACGGCGATCAGACGATCAGCATCCCCATCGAATGCAAGTCCAAGATCTGCTTTATTCTCTATCACTGCCTGCTGCAGCTTCTCCGGATGTGTAGAACCACAGCCTTCATTTATGTTTAATCCGTCTGGATTATTGGCTAGAAGAATGGTATCCGCATCTAAATCACAGAATAGCTGGGGTGCCATAGAGGACACAGCTCCATTCGAACAATCAAGGACAACCTTTAATCCATCAAAACGATTTTTCACCGTAGTTTTTAGGTAGGAAATATATTTTAACCCACCTTCTTTATAATCCATAACGGCACCAATATCCCCACCTACAGGGCGTGGTAAAGTATCATCTGGTGCATCTAGAAGCTCTTCAATCTCCGCTTCCTTCTCATCCGAAAGCTTGAATCCATCCCCACCAAAGAATTTAATTCCATTATCAGCAACAGGATTGTGAGAGGCAGATATCATAACCCCCGCATCAGCTCCTAAAGCACGGGTAAGATAGGCAACTCCTGGAGTGGAAATAACCCCTAAACGCATAACCTCAACGCCAATAGACAATAATCCTGCAACAAGTGCTCCCTCTAGCATATGCCCGGAAATACGTGTGTCACGACCAATGAGTACCTTAGGACGTTTTTCCTTTTTGTCCTTCGTTAACACATATCCTCCACAACGACCTAATTTAAAGCTAAGTTCAGGGGTAAGTTCTTTATTAGCTACGCCTCTGACACCATCTGTTCCGAAATATTTTCCCATGACTTGATTCTCCTTTTCCTTATTCCACGATTGCTTGCCTTATACCCTTATGATGTTTTCTGAATATGGACAACTGCATGTAATGAATTCGGATCTTCCTCAGTAGAGATGAAAGGCGGTAGATTCATATGAATCGCAACATCCGGATCTCCTTCAGACAAATTACTCAAATCAACGTACAATTGAATGTCATCTACTTTTAAATCCTTCAATCGATCAGGTGTTCCTTTCAAATTAAGGGTCAGCTTCCCATTCTCTGGTTTGGTAAATGTCGCCTTAAGTCCTTGTCCAAGGCCATTCATTGCGATTGGAATGTTGCTAAATGCTTTTTTCGTTGCTGCGGATGCATTAACTTCTAGCTCAATAAAATCAGGATCGATTTTTACCACATTAGGAACAAGCGGGACCTTTAACTGCATATAACGATCTTCTTTTATCGTTGATAGATCGATTTGTGGACCTGGATAATAGGTCATTTTGTCGATGACTTCTTTAGGCCCAAATACTGTTACCTTATCTGTTTTTAGGTTAATCCCGTTAATACTGATCCCTTCTGGTGGAGAGTTCACATAACTTAGCTTCAAAGGGAGTACCTTATACGGACTTGTAATCGGAACCGTCACCTCAACAACAGCTGGATTCACTTCGGCATCCAATGGATTTCCCTTTTTATCTACAACCTTGAGAGGAACGGTTTGTTCCACTGTGTCCTTCGCTCCATCCACGTTCACGGATGCTAGTACTTCAGCCGCATCTTGAATTTCACTTTCTGGAAGAGTAATATGGACTTTCTTCGGTTTTAGAATCGCCTCACCAGCGGTATAACCATCAGACGGACTTCCTGAATACTTAATCGTAATTTCTTTTTCTACTTTTTGCTTTTCTTCCATCACCACATCTACCTTATCCGGGATGGGCTGTACGGTTAAATCACTTGGAAATCCATTTACCATTACCGGAACCGTATGGGCTCCCTTCTCTACCTGCGTTAAATCTACAAAAACCTGATAATCCGAAGGAGAGATATTTCTGCTCAATGCAGAAGGTGTACCCTTTAGTTCCAAGGTTACCGTTTTAGGCAATTTCACAATGGCATATCGGTCTTTATCTACTTTGGCTGTTAGAGCTACTTCACTAATTCGATAGGTTTCAGATGTTTGCTTAAAGGGTTGATTCGTTGTCGTCGTCCCCTTCACGACAAACCATAGGGCGATGGCTAACAATAAGGCAATAATTTTCACCACATTATTATTTCGCAGCCATTTATCCATTTTGTTTTTTCCCCCTTCGTTGCCAAAGTGGGACACTTGTTTTTACAGGCGGCTGTAATTCCACCAACAAAAGCTCTCGTATTTGGTCCTCATTAAGGTCTCGGTAAAGCTCACTGTTTTTGGCTAATGATACTTGTCCCGTTTCTTCAGAAACAATAACAGATAGTGCATCTGAAACCTCACTCATACCAATCCCTGCTCTATGTCTTGTTCCTAATTCCTTATTAATCATAGGATTTTCTGATAGAGGTAAATAACAGCTTGCTGCCATGACGATATCCCGCCGTAGAATCACTGCTCCATCATGTAGTGGGGTATTGGGAATAAAGATATTGATTAAAAGTTCAGAGCTTACCTTTCCCCCAATGGAAATCCCTGTTTCAATATAATCAGAAAGTCCGGTTTCCTTCTCAATCACAATGAGTGCACCAATTCTTCGCTTGGACATATATTGAATAGATTTCACTACATCTGTTACAACGCCTTCTGTGACTTGTTCATCTACCTGGCTAGTTCGAGAGAACAGTCTCCCCCTCCCTAACTGCTCCAAGGCTCGACGCAATTCGGGCTGGAAAATGACCAGGATGGCAACCACACCAATATTGAGTGCCTGTGACATCAACCATTGGAGTGTTCGAAGCCCAAAGTAGGTACTTAGCAGCCACGTGATCACGATCATGATGATTCCTTGAAATAATTGAATCGCTCGGGTACCACGAAGAAGAATAAGTAATTTATAAATTAGATAGGTAACCAGGAGGATATCGATGGCATCACTCAAGTAATCCACCAAGTATGGTATTATAGGCCCCATTAAAAGATTCTCCCATCTATCTTGTATACTTTAGGTTATAGTATACACCATATATTTCTAGATTTTCACGAAAATAAATAAAGACACGGTTGCTTTCCGTGTCCTATGAAATAAGCTGATGTACAACCCTTTTTAGATTATACCAAACCCACTCGACAACTTCATTGATTTCTTCCTTATCTCCTGAAACAGAGCCTGTAGAAGCCAAATAGATATGTCCATCAATGGCAACTACATTCCCTTGAACCTGTCCTTCGACAGAAATGTCTGCATTACGAACCACAATATCCCCATGAACGACACGATCAGCCGGAACAATGACTTTATTATGATCCTTATCAATTTCTAGCTTCTGAGGTTGATAGGCTGTCAACTGAAATTGTTTATCTTGACTCCATAAGGAATTAGCACTTCCTGCCATGAAGACTACAAACAGGGAGGCAGCCACTAAAAAAGGATGGCGTTGTAATCTCTTCACCCAAATCTGAATGAATGTTTCACGGGGAAGCCTAGCCATTAGACGTTCGGTGAAATCACTTGGTGCACATAACCGGGAGGTGCTTTTCAAAAGGACGATGGTATGTTGCAGAGAATGAAAGTGTTCCTTACAACCTATACAATGTTGAAAGTGCTCCTTAAGAAGCTGTTCGTCCTGAAATGAATGATCTTCATCAAGGACCGCATGGATGAGCCGATTGGCTTGGTGGCAATTCAATCTCTTTGGTCCTCCTTTCCTTATAGATGTCCCTAACGTTCTAACGTTTTAACCTTTTCTTTAACGCTTCTCTCCCTCTGTGAATACGGGTTTTTATGGTAGAAATGGGTAGCTTCACGATATCACTAATTTCAGTTAAAGAAAGATCCTCAAGGTATCTTAGAATCATGATTGATTTGTACTTAGGTGATAATGTTTCGATGGCACTTTGGACCTGACCTTGCAATTCTCCAGAAAGAAGAATTTCTTCCGGTCCTTTGGTCGGATCCGCAAGCCTCTCATGCAGGTCAAGACCATCCGTTCCTTCCATTTCCTTGTCCAAAGAATAGGTTTGTTTTCTTTTACGTAGGTGATCAATGGAAAGATTCGTTGCAATACGGAAAATCCAAGTGGAGAATTTATAGCTTGGATCATAGTGTTCGAGATTAGAGTATACACGCAGAAAGGTTTCCTGTGCGATATCCTCCGCCTCTTGGGTATTGCCAACCATGCGCAAGGTTACTTGAAAGACTCTATCCTTGTAGAGTTCCACCAGTTCGGCAAATGCGTCACGATCCCCTTTTTTTATTTTTTTAATGAGCTTTTCTTCGATCGAGACCATTCTAAACCCTTTCCCTTATGAAGGTTCAATATACAATACGGATTATCCTTAACGAAGTTTCACAAAAACAAGAAAGAATATATCTTCCCATCGAAACGGAAAAACATATTCTTCTGAAAGCAACTCTCTTACGATTTATTATAACAGCTTCTCACCGAAAGCTGAACCCATTAGAGCAACGGCTACCTTGGCAGTTTTGTTATGAATATCTAGTATGGGATTGACCTCCACGAATTCGGCAGAGGTAAGAACATCAGCCTCCGCTAGCATCTCCATGGCAAGATGGCTTTCACGATAAGAGATCCCTCCAATAACTGGCGTCCCCACTCCTGGACAATCATTCGGATCAAGCCCATCAAGGTCTAGGCTTAGGTGCACGCCGTCGGTTCCATTAGAGACAATCTTGATTGCTTCCTCCATCACTCTTGGCATACCCAATCGATCAATTTCGTGCATCGTAAATACTTTAATACCTAGGGATTTGATTAACTCTCTCTCCCCTAGATCAAGATCCCGTGCCCCAATGATGACCGTATGCTCCGGTTTAATCTTAGCAACATCCCCACCTATTCGAGTTAGATCCGCATGTCCAAATCCCAAGGAAACAGCCAATGACATCCCATGAATGTTTCCAGAAGGAGAGGTTTCCCCTGTATTGAGGTCACCATGTGCATCAAACCAGATGACCCCCATATTCTTCTTATGCCTAGTAAGTCCTGCAATCGTTCCAATCGCTATACTATGGTCCCCTCCAAGTACAAGTGGGAATCTTCCCTTACTCATTTCTTGCTCAATCACCTGTGAGAGTTGAATATTGACCTCTGTGATTTCCTTCAAATATTTCAAATTATGGTGGATAATCGGATATGATTCCGGAGATGGAACACGTAAATCCCCAATATCGTCGATTTCATAACCGAGTGTTTCAAGACGTCTTTTCACCCCAGCATAACGAATCGCACTAGGCCCCATATCAACGCCTCGACGATCAGCACCTAGGTCCATAGGAACTCCAATGATAGAAATACGTTTGTTCATCCTAATCTCCTCCTCCGCCTGTATAATTTTATTGTGTCCGTTCAAGGACAATTGACTCAACTGAAACCAGCTTCGTGTATAACTATACTATGGAACCTGAACCCAGATGATATAATTCGGATGATGATGAAGAAAATCGAGGATAGAAGCCCTATTTACCCCTTTTTAATCAGAGTTTGGGGAAATATGCCGATTTTAGAATAAAATTTATTTTGAAAGTACATTTACAGGTACAATTCGGAGAGAGTAAAATAGTGCGTAGATTATAGCTTGAAATAGGGAGGCCCTCAAGTGGGTGAAGAGATAAGAAGAATGCTCCACGAGTGCATGGGAGAAGCCATAGAAATCAAAACCAAACAAGATGAAAAAATCTGTGGTAAGCTCAGTTGGTTGAGCCCCGATCGTTGTATGGCAGAGATCACATTAAAAAATGGGCAAATTCAAACCGTGACAGACTTCGGTATTAAAACAATTAAAAAATTAGTTAAGTAAGGAAAATAGTCTTGCTCACTTAGAGCAAGACTATTTTTTCACCTGATTTTTTGTTCGATTTCTTACATATTTGGACAGTTCCTTAGGAGTCGCAAGTCTCGCATACATTCGAAAAATCGTTGTATAACGTTCCTCCATCGCTGTTTTCACAACCCCATCAATACGTTGGTCACCCAGATCAAGGATAAGTTCTTCTAATTCTCTGCGCAGCATATACTCTAATTCTTGACATTCTTTCTGACTGAATAAAAAACCCAACATGAACATCCCAACTCCTGGAAATTATCAATGTGAGTTTATCATTCCTAATGATTTTATATCTTATTCATCTACGTCAACGGGATTTGATCACCTAGAAATAAATGAATGAGATATGGAGTGATTGTACTTTCAATCACCGCAGCAATGAACAGCAGAACAATGACAGAACCAACGATAAAAGGAAGTTCGGTTAAACCTTGTTTAAATTCATCCATGACAGCTTGTCTTCCACGTGCATTCAGCAAGTGGCTAAATATCCGAAAAATCAAGACTCCATACTTAATTCCAATGGACGCAGCAAAGATGATTGCTGAAATCTCAACGATCCCGTGGGGAAGAATACCCAATAGAAGAACCATGGCTGGGTTTAACCCTTTCAGCGCAAATGCTTTCAACATAAAACCAAGCAGAATTCCATTTGAAGTTAAAGCAAGGATTGGATAAATCCCCAGAAATACTCCTAATCCAATCATTGACAATGCGGCTAGTACATTGTTTTGGAAAATCACCCAGAAGGTATAAAGAGGGCTTCCGTGCTCCTCAATTTTCCGAGCAATGTGATCGAGTTGTCGCAACAACTCCTCTGCCACCTTTTGGATGGAATCTGCATTTAAATACCCGATGAGGATACTTGCCACAAATATAGCCAAGCCCAAAACTAGAAACTTCGCATTAGCTCCAACAATTTTCGCACCTTTTTTAAGGATACCCAATGAACCAACACCTTCTTTCTTATACTAAAAGATAACCAATGATTGATAATTTGTCCAAACAGCATGCATAACCTTGTCTACTCCGCCATACATTTGTATTGGACAAAGATGGGGAGGTGCAAATATGAAATTTTTTTGGATACTGAATGGAAGAAAGTTCAAACAATATTTTGTTATGTTTGTTGCAACGATCTTCGCGGTAGGAATTGCCTATGCTGAAAAACAGAATATCGCTGTATTTACATTAGGAAATGGACCTACCGCCATCTACAAAGTAGAAACCAAACAGAAAAAGCTTGCTCTAACCTTCGACATTAGCTGGGGAGAACAACGTGCGATTCCCATTCTTGATGTTCTAAAGCAGAAAGGAGTTAAAAATGCGACTTTCTTCTTATCCGCAGAGTGGAGCAAGGATCATCCAGATATTGTTAAACGAATCCTAGATCAAGGCTACGAAATTGGCTCTCACGGATACAAACACATTAACTATAGCCGTTTAACCGATGAAGAAATAAGAACACAGATGAAAAAAGCGGATGGCATTCTTCAACAATTAACAGGTAAGAAAACGGCATTAATTCGAACACCAAATGGCGATATTGATAAACGTGTGCTTACTATTGCAGATGAAATGAAATATACGGTGATCCAGTGGGATACCGATTCCAAGGATTGGCTCAACCCTGGTGTTGACCAAATTGTACAGAATGTTGTTAAGAAAGCTCATCCCGGCGACATAATATTAATGCATGCAAGTGATTCATGCAAACAAACTCATTTGGCATTACCAACCATTATCGATGATCTTAAGCAAAAGGGCTACGATTTCACCTCAGTATCAGGACTTATTGCCGATACGAAAGTCCAAACAAAAGATGTAGACTAAGCCTTCTGCCTCCCGTTGGGGGGCTTTTGTGTTGTCTTAACGGTAAGTTTGTGTAATTGCAGAACTTGCCACGCATTACAAAGTAGAATCGGAATCAACATATTAAGTAAGGGTAATAGTTGATCTTGATGCAGCGCTGGCATCCATTCAATGGTCGATACCACGAAAATAAGGAAGACAGTCGGTACACCTGCTTTATTATTCGTTTGCTTCACCTTAATATAAGCAATAATGAGAGCAAACACTAACATACCAGTAGGGAATCCAAAGAACGGAAGAATACTGCTTCCCTCTGCAAAATTCACATACCGAAAATAAACTAAATCAAAAAAAGTAAAGATGATCAGAATGCTTTGAACGCCTGACCATAGACCTCTAAAAAGTCCCAATCCAAAACTATGGATAGCTAAATAAGCAAAGAACCCCATCTGAGCAATTAAACTAAATAAAATTCCAAGACCCACATGACCAATAATACCAACCAACACATTGGGCGTGCCATGTTCCCAAAGCTTCGTGTCTAGTACAAGCCCAAGCAGCAATGAGGAAGCAGCTCCTATAACCAATGTAGAGAAAAATAAATACAACCATCGCTTCAGATTCAACTGTAGTCCTCCTAATAAGAAAGCAAGCTATTAATGTATAGATTGCGTAGGGTACCCCTCTGGTGGGTTTCAAAAACCATTTAACTCTATGATTGTACCAAATTTCCTCTACAAAAAACTATATCTCTTGCCACTTTACCCCTGGGATATTAACGGCCAATCTGCAAATAATGAAAACAAAAGAATTTAAGGGGGCCTAAGAGAATGTGGAAAATAGGCAAGTTTTCCCTTGTTTTCTCTCTTCTTCTGTTATCAACTGCTTGTGGTATGGGTGGTGGTGGTGGAAGTAGCCAGAAAGCAGCTCCAGATTATAAAGAAACGAAAACGATGGTCCTTGATATTTTAAAAACAGATGATGGAAAAAAAGCAGTCCAAGAATCCATGAAGGATCAACAGCATACCCTAATGGGCTCTGCCACGATCCAGTCTTCCGTTGAGAAAACTCTTCTTGATCCCAAAAATCAACAAGGGTTTAAGGATATGATGAAAGATCCCAAAGTCTCCTCCGCCTTCGCTAAAGCCATTAAAGATGAACATAAAAAACTAATTAAAGACCTTATGAAGGATCCCGAATATCAGTTGGAAATGATTAAAATTATGAAGGATCCAAAATTTGATGATAATCTGATACGAGTGATGAACAGTGCCGCTTATAAACAACAAACCATGACCGTGATGAAGGAAGCTATGCAAAGCCCGATTTTCAAGGCAGAAATGTTAAATTTAATGGTTGAAGCACAGAAGGAAGCCATGAAACCAGAGAAAAAGGAAAAGGAAGAGGACAAGAAAAAGGATAGTGGTGAAGGAGAATCTGGTGGGGGTAAGGGGAAATAAAGAAAAAGCAAGGAGTTAGGGCATGATCCTAACTCCTTCTTTTTTTATTTATTTAGTTTGTTAACAATTTCTTGAGCTATCTCTAGGTAGATCTTCCCAATTGTTGAGTTCTCTTCATAAATAGAAGGTGCAGAATCCGGATTAGATGGATCATAATCTGGTTGGCCAAGTGGAATTTGGGATAATAAGCTTGTGTTCAAGTCATCAGCCAGCTTCTGCCCGCCACCTTTACCGAAGATGGTCTCATGATGTCCACATTCTCCACATTCTAAGTAGGACATATTCTCTACTACCCCAAGAATTTCATGACCTGTCTTCACTGCCATATTCCCAGCTCTAGCTGCTACAAAAGCAGCAGTTGGATGTGGGGTTGTGACGATAATTTCTTTACTTTGTGGAATCATCTGATGTACATCAAGGGCAACGTCACCTGTTCCTGGAGGTAGGTCAAGAAGAAGATAATCTAAATCTCCCCAATGGATTTCGGCGAAGAAGTTACGTAGCATCTTACCTAACATAGGCCCCCGCCAAATAATAGGTGAATTGTCTTCTACGAAAAATCCCATAGAAATAACCTTAACTCCGAAACGCTGCACAGGAAGTACTACATTATCAATAACTGTTGGGCGTTGTTCAATCCCCATCATATCTGGAACACTAAATCCATAAATATCGGCATCAACAACCCCAACGCGCTTACCGAGACGGGCAAGTGCAGTAGCTAAGTTAACGGTTACAGTAGATTTACCAACTCCACCTTTACCACTCGTAATAGCAACAAAAGTAGTAGGTGAGTCTGGGGCAAGTAATGGTGACACCGCAGCTGGTTGTGCCCCACCGCGAAGGTTAGCAGAAAGCTCTCCACGTTCTTGTTCTGTCATAGCACCGAATTCAACATTAACCTCCGTTGCTCCTAGCGCCTTAATCGCCTTCTCTACATCCTCTTGGATTTTCGCCTTAAGTGGACATCCTTGAATCGTTAAGATCACGTTAAGACTTACCTTTGTTCCATCAATATGAATATCACGAACCATGTTTAATTCAACAAGGCTTTTATGCAATTCTGGGTCTTGTACATCTTTTAGTGCGTATAATACTTCACTTTTAGTGATCAATTGCTCCAACCTCTTCCCAATTAAGATTAAATCCACCCGGATGTATTATACCATAGCCGAACGATTGGAAAACAGACTGTTACTGCGTAGGTGCGTTCTCCTGCACCTTTTCTCCGCTATAGTATCTTAATAAACCTTGATAGATGGCATTAGCCATTTTCTTTTGATATCCCTTATCTGATAGTAAGTCTGCTTCACCTGGATTGGATAAGAAACCTACCTCTACTAAAATAGATGGCATGGTTACATTATTTAATATATACATATTTCCCTTTTTCTTTGGTAGTCGATCAGTATTCTTTAATTTTGATTTAATTTCGTCTTGAACAAGGTAAGCCAATGCCCCATTATCCTGTTTTACAGGATTGTAAAAGGTTTGTGCACCATGCCACTGTGGGGATGGTATCGCATTTAGATGAATACTTATAGTCATATCAGCGCTGCTATCATTAATTATTTTAACTCGTCGATGAATATCCTCGCGTTTAAGTTGGCCCTTTTTCCCTTCTTGAACCAGATCCTCATCTACCTCTCGAGTCATAACTACTAAAGCACCGGCTTGCTGCAGAAAGTCTCTTAAGTATAGAGAAATACTTAGGGCAACATCCTTTTCCACCAACCCATTCTTACTAACTGCTCCTCCATCAAATCCCCCATGACCCGGATCAATCGCTATGATGGCTCCTGATAACGGCATGGACCAGGCTGTCCAAGTTTCGGTCTGAGGTAATTCGTAGGTAAAGATGGAAATCAACAGCAAAAAAGAAGCAAGCCAGAGCATTGCCTTTTTTTTATTCTTCATCCCAGCACCACCCGTCCACATTTTCTCTTAAACATTCTATGGGACGGCCCGTACAGTTATGACTATAGATCGTTGTCTAAATCAATCGCAGTTTCCTTTGCTTTTCCCCATAAAAGATACCTTTGCGAAACCACTTGTTACTAAGGTCTTCTCCTAGAATCGTCAGTGAATAGACATCCCATTCCCTCATGTACTTGTATATCTCATGCTTAGCGGATAGTTCCGCAAGGATGTGTGCCAAGTTTCCAGCATAGATGATTTCGATTTCATCAGGGGCACGACCATAAAGACACAGCTTGCTTGCTTGCATCCCTAGGGCGAAACAGTCGATCACCGTATCCCCAAGAAATTCCTCAGCAATATATTTTTGCAAAAAAGTTAGGTGCTTGAAGCTCTCCTTGATCACATTATTGTAATAATCATTCAACTCTTTGCTATCAATTCCATTCATTGCCTTCTTCTTCAAAAGGTTATTACGATTTTGAACTATCTTTTCTAATGAAACTACATTTTTTGCAAAATCATAATCCATGCTGTATCACCCTAATTATCATGTTGTGACTTTTTATTCATTCTTTCTTGTTCACTTCATCTTCATACAGGGGAATATTTAAAATTCGGTTAGGCGGTATTTCTTTGATTTGCTTTTGAGACGATGGTCATATCCAAGTACTATGAGATCGTTCCATATTGAAGGAAGTATATTCGGGTCAATGGATCCAAATCAATAGTTCCTGCGGGTCAATATTATAATATTCTAGAATATTAAATGAGTGTGATTGGTGTTCCTATATAAGGAGTTCAGATAGCTTATTAAGCAAATAGGGAGTTAAAAGAGTGGGGTATAATCGTGGGCCCAAAATCAGGTGTAAAAAAAATAAAGCCCAGGTATGGAAATACCCAGGCTGTCCAAAAGCAATAATTAACGCTTAGAGAACTGAGGAGCACGACGAGCTGCTTTAAGTCCGTACTTCTTACGTTCCTTCATACGAGGGTCACGAGTTAAGAAGCCAGCACGCTTAAGAGCTCCGCGGCTTTCTGGATCAGCTTGCAATAGAGCACGAGAGATACCGTGACGAATTGCACCAGCTTGTCCAGTTGTACCGCCACCTCTTACATTAACAAGTATATCGTACTTGCCAATAGCTTCAGTAAGGTTAAGAGGTTGCTTAACGATCAATTTTAATACTTCAAGACCACCGAAGTAGTCGTCCATGTCACGCGCATTGATTACAACACGACCGTCACCAGGTACAAGGCGTACGCGGGCTACGGAGTGCTTACGACGTCCAGTTCCGTAATATTGTACTTGTGCCACGAATGGAAACCTCCTTTAGATTAACCGCGAATTTCTAGAACTTCTGGTTTTTGTGCTTGATGTGGATGTTCAGAACCAGCGTACACTTTTAACTTCGTTGAAAGTGTGCGACCAAGACGGTTCTTAGGAAGCATACCTTTAACTGCTAATTCAAGAACTCTTTCTGGTCTTCTAGCAAGCATTTCGCCAGCAGTAAATGTCTTCAATCCCCCTGGATACAAGGAATGGAAGTAGTACTTCTTGTTAGATAATTTCTTACCAGTTAGCTTAACTTTATCCGCATTGATGATGACTACAAAATCACCAGTATCAACGTGTGGTGTAAATTCAGGCTTGTTCTTCCCGCGAAGAACAGAAGCTACTTGGCTAGCAAGACGACCAAGAGTTTGGCCTTCTGCATCAACAACATACCATTTGCGTTCAACTTGGTTTGGCTTAGCCATATATGTGGTACGCATCGATTTCCCTCCTAATTCTTTCAAAAGCTTAAATATCAATTAGAAAATCTCGTCTGAACAATCTATTTTAAATCCCGGGCGTGGGAGATGGGAATTTAAAATAACCAAAGAATATCTTAATATATATAGGCAATAGAGTCAAGTAAAAAACAACGTTTCCCGGTGTATTTTCTAATATCCTACTTCCCACAGAAATAACCCTTGCGGTGGTGCCGTAGGACCAGCCTTCTTACGATCCTTAGCCTCTAGTATTTGTGCAATCGAATCAGCGGGCTTCTCACTTAATCCAATCTTTACTAAAGTGCCAACCATGATTCTCACCATATTGTAGAGAAAACCATTCCCACGGAAAGAGATCCAAAGCATCCCTTCCTCATCCCTATCGAACGTAATCTCATATATTTCCCTGACCTTGACTTCTTTCTCTGACCTCACGGAACAAAAGGATGTGAAGTCATGAACTCCCACCAAAAATCTTGATGCCGTGATCATTGCCTCAACGTTCAATGGTCGGGGTATGTGCCATGCATATCTGCGGAAGAACACATCAGGAAATCTACGATTCATCACACAATATCGATAGGTTTTCTCCACAACATCATAACGTGCATGGAAGGAATCATGCACTTCCTCTGCAGACTGAACCGAGATATCATGTGGTAGTTGGCTTGCGAAGGCAAACGGCCACTTCTCTACAGGTATCGAAGATGACGTACAGAAGTGAAATACCTGCCCCTTAGCATGCACCCCTGCGTCTGTACGTCCAGAGGCATAGACCGTCGTCTTTTCCTTCGTAATACGTTCAATCGCTTCTTCAAGCATTTGTTGCACAGTGGCCCCATTGGTCTGTATTTGATATCCAGCATAATTACTGCCATCATAGCTAACTATGCATTTGACCTTACGATATGGCAATGTTCAAGTACCTCCTAAGAAAGCTATAAAAACATTTTTTTGTGTATGGTACCCTGCAATGGGTGCTCTTACCTTTTCAAGAAAATAAAAATAACCGCTAACAGAATAGCAAGAATAAGAAGTATACCATCTGCCCTAGACCAGGATAACTCTCTTAATTTCGTTCGCCCTTCTGCACCCCGATATCCTCTCGACTCCATAGCCAATGCCAGTTCCTCTGCTCTTCGAAAAGCACTTATAAAAAGAGGGATGAGCAGGGGAATCATGCTTTTCACCTTCTTGACGATATTCCCGGTCTCGAAGTCAGCACCACGCGAAATCTGTGCCTTCATGATTTTCTCTGTCTCTTCTAGCAACGTTGGGATAAATCGTAGAGCAATCGACATCATCATGGCTAATTCATGGGCAGGGAAGCCAAATCGAGTGAAGGGTTGAAATAACTTTTCAATCCCATCTGTTAAGTCAAGAGGTGAAGTCGTCAATGTAAGCAGAGAAGCTATGATTACCAATAGAACTAAGCGTATCGTAGTTAGAATCGCCATATTCAAACCTTCTCGATACACCGTAAGCCACTTCCATGTAAATACGACGTCACCACCTTGTGTTGTTGTCAGATGAATGATCACGGTAAATACCACCACCCACCAAATAGGCTTTAGACCATTGAGGAGATACGCTAACGAAATACGCGATGTAAAAATAGCAAGGAGACTAAAGAGAACAACGATGCCGTAGGTCCACTTTTCATCCGCCATAAAGACAAGAATAATAAAATATAAGATAAATAAGAGCTTCGATCGAGGATCCAATCGATGAACAAATGAGGTACCCGGTACATACTGTCCAATTGGGATGTTACTTAAAAAATTCATTTCTTCCCTCCTTTCCAGCGTTTCACAAGCTCTTGTTCCAATAATTCAAGACTGAATATATTCGTTGGAATAGGGGGATCTAGTTTTTTATTAAGTTCAATAATGAATTGGGTAATTTCCGGTAAATCCAGTCCAATCTGTTGGAGAGATTGCCCTTCTGAAAAGACCTCCATGGGTGTACCTTGTTGAAAAACCTGACCATCCTTCATCACAATAATTTGATCAGCGTAGCGGGCAGCATCCTCCATATTATGTGTTACAAGGATCGTTGTCCAATGCTCTTGTCGATGAAGCTGATAGATCCTCTCAAGAATCTCCTTCTTCCCATGCGGATCAAGACCTGCAGTTGGTTCATCAAGCACTAATACTTTTGGGGATAACGCAAGTACACCTGCTAAAGCTACTCTTCTCATTTGTCCGCCACTTAAGGAAAAAGGAGATTTATCCCTATAGGTTTCATAATCAAGCCCCACAAGGCTCATTGCCTCCCTAACACGAGAAGAAATTAACTCAGGGGGAAAATCATAATTACTCGGACCAAACGAGATATCCTTTTCAACTGTTTCCTCAAATAGCTGATACTCCGGATATTGAAAGACAAGACCAACAAGCTTGCGTAGCTCACGCAGATTTTTCTTTGTCTTTTTGGTAATTCGATAATCCCCAACCACGACTTCGCCCGTAGTTGGCTTAAGCAATCCATTAAAATGCTGAATTAACGTCGATTTACCAGATCCTGTATGTCCAATAATAGCCGTGAAACTACCAGAAGGAATCCGAAGATTAATGGGAGATAATGCTTGTCTCGCGAAGGGTGTACCTATGGCATATGTATGGGTTAAATCTTTTACAATAAGTTCCATAGTTCTGTTACCAGCTGATCTGTGCGCCAGATCTCCTTACTTATAGTTAATCCCCTCTTGCGTAGGCGAATCGCCATCTCCACGGAAAAGGGAACATCAAGCCCAATCTTCCTTAATTCATCACTATGTGAGAAGACTTCTAAGGGAGTCCCTTGTAGAAAAATTTCCCCACGATTCATGACGATAATACGGTCTGAAGAGAGTGCCTCCTCCAAATAATGGGTAATATTAATAATCGTAATCCCTTCTTTATGAAGAGAATCTACAACCGAGAGGACTTCCTTACGACCAATAGGGTCTAGCATCGCCGTACTTTCATCTAGAACAATCAATTTGGGCTTCATGGCTAATATACCGGCAATTGCCACTCGCTGCTTCTGTCCGCCTGATAGTCGATGAGGCTCTCTGTCTTTATAGGCAGCCATCGAGACTTGCTGTAAAGCCTCCTCAATTCGAACAATCATTTCCTGGCGCGAAATACCTAAATTTTCGAGCCCAAACCCGACATCATCATAGACAGTGGGAGCAACAAATTGATTATCCGGATTTTGAAATACAATCCCTACTCGCTGTCGAATATTCCATAATGTGTCTTGGTCTAAAGTATCTATAGAATCAATGAAAACTTGCCCATTAGTTGGAAGCAGGAGACCATTCATATGCTTGGCTAATGTAGACTTTCCCGAACCATTATGTCCAATGATTGTTACGAATTCTCCCTGACTAACTGTCAGGGAAACCTGTTTAAGAATAAGCTCCTCTGGCTTCTGTGGATAAGCAAAGTTCACTTGATTGAAAACGACTAAAGGATCCATGACTTAAAGCTCCTTTCATAAAACAAAAAAAGGGCACAGAATCAGAATCCTAAATATCTTCAGGATTCTGCTCCACCCTTTTTCATCATCTAAGTCTTATACAAGCTCTAAGTACACCATAGGCGCACCGTCTCCACGACGAGGCCCAAGCTTTAGAATACGAGTATATCCACCATTGCGTTCAGCATAGCGTGGAGCAATGTCAGAGAACAACTTCTGAACAGCATCTTGTCCAGTTGTTGTATCAGCTACCTCATTGCGAACGAAAGCAGATACTTGGCGGCGAGCATGTAAATCTCCACGCTTAGCCAAAGTGATTAATTTTTCTGCAATGGAACGTAGTTCCTTTGCTTTAGTTTCAGTAGTTTCGATACGCTCATTGATAAACAAATCCGTTGCAAGATCACGGAACAATGCTTTACGAGCGGAACTTCTACGGCCTACTTTAGAATATGCCATTTCGTTTCCCTCCCTCTTAAACAGGTATATTAATCTTCGTTTCTTAAGGAAAGACCGAGTTCAGCAAGCTTCTCTTGAACTTCCTCTAACGATTTGCGTCCAAGATTACGAACCTTCATCATATCTTCCTCTGATTTCATGGTTAATTCTTGTACAGTATTAATCCCTGCACGCTTCAAGCAATTGTATGAACGAACAGAAAGGTCAAGCTCTTCAATGGTCATTTCCAGAACCTTTTCCTTCTTGTCCTCTTCTTTTTCAACCATGATTTCGGCATCCTTAGCTTCATCCGTTAAACCAACGAACAAATTAAGATGTTCTGTCATGATCTTTGCGCCAAGGCTAACCGCTTCTTCAGGTCGAATGCTTCCGTCCGTCCAAACCTCAAGTGTTAGCTTATCGTAGTTGGTAACTTGACCAACACGTGTGTTCTCCACTTGATAATTAACACGTGTGATTGGAGTGTAGATAGAATCGATCGGAATCACGCCAATAGGCTGATCGAGGTCTTTGTTCTGATCAGCAGGAACATACCCTCTTCCACGGTTAGCTTTCATACGAATATGAAGGCGAGCATCGTCTTCTAACGTAGCAATGTGCAAGTCTGGATTTAAGACTTCTACATCACTATCCGCACGAATATCTCCTGCTCTAACTTCTCCTGAACCTTCTGCATCAATTTCAAGATATTTCACTTCATCAGAGTGAATCTTTAATGAAAGGGATTTAAGGTTTAGGATAATTTGCGTGGTGTCCTCTACTACTCCTTCAATTGTGGAAAACTCGTGCAATACACCATCAATCTGAACACTAGTGACTGCTGCACCAGGTAGAGATGAAAGCAAAATGCGACGTAAGGAGTTCCCTAAAGTTGTTCCATAACCGCGTTCAAGCGGCTCAACTACGAACTTTCCATAGGTTGCATCAGAATTTACTTCTACTACTTCTATTTTAGGCTTTTCTATTTCGATCATATCCAAACCCTCCTTCAAACGTCGAAAATTCCGGTAGCGAAGAACGGGGATCCAAGACTCAAGCTTTATCCAGCCCTTGAATCTTCTTAAACGTTCGCGATCCAACCAACCCCACTTTCCGGAATTCCCCTTCGGCGGTCACCAAGTATCGCAACCTAAGTTTTTTAATTACCCGTTTTCATGCATTTTATCCATAACACAGATAAAATGCACTCTATAAAACCATTATAGACAGGTAATGACTCTTTTAAACTTCTAACTTGCGAAATTCCGCCAGATTAGACACGACGACGTTTTGGTGGACGGCAACCATTGTGAGGAATAGGAGTCACGTCTTTAATCATGTTGACTTCTAAACCAGCAGCCTGTAAAGAACGGATAGCTGCCTCACGGCCAGAACCAGGTCCTTTTACAGTAACTTCAACGTTCTTCATGCCATGTTCCATTGCAGTTCTAGCAGCTTGTTCCGCAGCCATTTGCGCAGCGAATGGAGTGCTCTTACGAGATCCTTTGAAACCAAGTCCACCAGCACTTGCCCAAGAAATTGTGTTTCCATGCGGATCAGTAATTGTAACGATTGTATTGTTGAATGTAGAACGAATATGCGCTACACCAGACTCAATGTTTTTTCTGTCACGACGCTTAGTACGAGTGACAACATTTTTTCTTTTAGCCATGTCTTATTCCCTCCTCCTTTACTTCTTCTTGTTAGCAACTGTACGACGAGGACCTTTGCGAGTTCTTGCATTAGTCTTCGAACGTTGTCCACGAACTGGTAAACCACGACGATGACGAAGACCACGATAAGAACCGATCTCGATCAAACGCTTAATGTTAAGAGAGATTTCACGACGAAGATCCCCTTCAACTTTCACGTTCTTATCGATAAATTCACGAATCTTGTTTACTTCCTCATCAGTTAAGTCACGAACACGAGTGTTTACGTTCACTCCAGATCCCTCAAGAATCTTTTGAGAAGTACGACGACCGATACCAAAAATATATGTTAATGCGATTTCTACACGTTTGTCACGTGGAATGTCAACTCCCGCGATACGGGCCATAATGACACCTCCTTTAGTTTATCCTTGTCTTTGCTTGTGCTTTGGATTTTCACAAATAACCATTACATTACCTTTGCGACGGATGATTTTGCACTTTTCGCAAATAGGCTTTACGGATGGTCTTACTTTCACGTTAATAACCTCCTATGCCGCTTTTGAACAGCGTCGATTCACTCCATTGTACAAAAGCGATTGTTGTGCCGATTTTCCGAACTAAATTCCGGTTTACATTCTACCGTCAATTTGATCCTTCACCCAGAAGGCTTATGATTTATTTAAAACGATAAGTGATCCGTCCTCTAGTTAAATCATAAGGGGACAATTCAACAGTAACCTTATCCCCTGGAAGGATTCGAATGAAGTGCATACGAATTTTCCCGGAAACATGAGCTAAAATCTTATGTCCATTCTCTAATTCTACGCGAAACATCGCGTTTGGTAGTGGCTCAATGACAGTGCCTTCTACCTCAATTACATCTTCCTTAGCCATAGGCCTACTCTCCTTTGCATTGTACTTCCTGGATCTGCTCTAAAAATTTGTTCATTGCATATCTCAACTTGCCATTTGTGACTCTTCCGGTATCTAGAATGCTTTTTCGCACCTCTTGAGATACATAGTCAACAAATTTCAAGTGTAGGACATTTTTTTTCTTCGGGCGATCGAATTTACGCTTATCACCATCCGCAAGGAAAACAAATTTATCATCAACCCGCGAAATAACAATAGCATATTTATTCTCATCTCGCCCACGAAGAATTTGCACGATTTGACCGATACACACAAGCGTCTCGGAATCTTTCACCTTTAAATCACCTACATTAGGCTTTTGTCAAGATTTCATAACCATCATCCGTGATTGCTATGGTATGTTCGTAGTGTGCACACAAGGAATTATCAACTGTTACTACAGTCCAATTATCCTCAAGTGTACGAACATATCTTGTGCCTGCGTTAACCATAGGTTCTATGGCTAAGACCATACCAGGCTTTAATCTTGGCCCTCTACCAGGCGGCCCGTAGTTAGGGATTTGCGGATCTTCATGCAGGTTTCGTCCTATGCCATGACCGACATATTCCCGTACAATGGAGAAGCCCGCAGCTTCAACATAAACTTGGATGGCATGTGAAATATCAGATAATCTAGCACCCGGTTTAGCCTGTTCAAGACCTTGAAATAAGGATTGTTCCGTTATTTCCATAAGTCTTTTGGCTTCATCAGTAATCGTTCCAACCGCAAACGACCAGGCAGAATCACCATGATACCCTTGAACTTCAGCACCGATATCTAGACTAATGATATCTCCATCCTTTAGAACACGATTTCCTGGAATACCGTGGACAAGTTCCTCGTTCACGGAAGTACAAATGCTACCGGAGAACCCTCCATATCCTTTGAAAGATGGAGTAGCACCCATGCTTCGGATGAATTTATCTGCTATATCATCCAAGTCTTTTGTTGTTATACCAGGACGAACGGCCTTCGCCAGCTCTTTATGAGTTAGCGCTACAATTCGGCCTGCTTCACGCATAATATCCACTTCGGATTTTGACTTGCAAATGATCATTACGCTTGACCTCTCAACAGGTTCGCAATCTTTTCGAAAACATTCCCAATTTCCTGCTGACCATCAATATTTCTCAACAAGTTTTTGTCCTCGTAATAAGAAAGTAATGGAGCAGACTGCTCGATATTAACATCCAAACGAGTAGCGACAGTTTTTTCATTGTCGTCATCACGTTGGTATAATTCTCCGCTACACTTATCACATTTTCCTTCCACTTCTGGTGGATTAAAGATAACATGATAAGTTGCACCGCAGCCACGGCAGATTCGGCGGCCAGTGAGACGGCCCAAGAGAATATCACGATCTACATCAATATTGATGACATGATCGATCTTTCGACTCATACCTTGAAGTGTTTCATCAAGAGCAATCGCCTGGGCAACCGTACGTGGGAAGCCGTCTAGAAGAAAACCCTTTTTACAATCATCTTTACCCAAACGTTCACGAACAATACCAATTACTACATGATCAGGCACAAGTTGCCCCTGATCCATATATGATTTTGCAGCGAGACCCATCTCTGTTTCTTCTCTTACTGCTGCACGAAACATATCACCTGTAGAAATATGTGGAATATCAAATACCTCTACAATACGTTCTGCTTGCGTGCCTTTCCCTGCACCTGGTAACCCCATCAAGATAATATTCACTGTCTTCTCCTCCCGTCCACTTTATATAGAAAACAACTTTACTTGATAAAGCCTTTATAATGACGTTTTATCAACTGACTATCAATTTGCTTCATCGTATCTAATACTACACCAACTACAATCAATATTGAAGTTCCACCAATACGAACTGATTGAGGAAGATTGCTTAATGCTGTGAATAGTATCGGAAGAACTGAAATTGCAGCCAAGAAAATTGCTCCTACCAAAGTGATGCGGTTCATCGTACGAGTGATGTAATCTTCTGTTGTTTTACCAGGACGGATACCCGGGACATAGCCTCCGTTCTTCTTCATGTTATCAGCCATCTGAGTAGGGTTAATCTGTACAAAAGTATAGAAGTAAGTAAACCCAATAATGAGAAGTACGTATAGAACCATGCCGAATGGCGCTTGATAATTAAGGTTCTTAATTATCCAATCCGCTACACGGTTTCCGGCCCAGAAATTGGCCACAGTTGGCGGAAACACAATGAGAGAGATCGCAAAGATGACTGGCATTACGCCTGCTGCGTTTACTTTAAGCGGAATATGTGTGGATTGCCCACCTGACATTCTTCGTCCAACAACACGTTTGGCATACTGTACTGGAATCTTTCGTACACCTTGTTGTACAAAAATAATTCCAACTACAATGGCTACAATAACCAAAAGTATTAATGCTAGCTTAACAATATGCAAGAAAATAGCGTCGCCCGCATTATGGAATTCTGTAGCATAAATCGTTTGGGCTCCAGAAGGTATACTTGCGACAATCCCCGCAGTAATGATTAAGGAAATCCCATTTCCGATTCCGTATTCCGTAACTTGTTCACCCAACCACATGAGAAAAGCAGTTCCAGCCGTCAAGGTCAATGCAATCAAGAGATATGTGGCTACAGAAGGGGTTGTTACAAGACCAGGATATAGATTATTAAATCCAATAGATAACCCTATCGCTTGAATAAATCCCAAAATAACCGTCCCATACCTTGTTAGCTGCGCAATCTTACGGCGACCTGCTTCTCCTTCTTTAGACCATTGAGTAAACTTGGGTACGACATCCATGGATAACAACTGCATAATAATTGATGCCGTAATATACGGCATGATCCCCATAGCAAATATGGAGAATTTACCTAATGCACCACCAGAAAAAGTGTTTAGGAAGCCAAAGATATTATTTTGTTGACCGAAGGCTTCCAAAACAGAAATATTAATGTTTGGGACTGGGACGAAACTCCCAATCCTAAAGACGACGAGCATCAAGAGGGTGAAAATCACTCTCTTACGCAAGTCGTCAACTTTTAATATATTGGAGAGGGTGGCAAACATTAGATCACCTCAGTTTTACCGCCAGCAGCTTGAATCTTCTCTACGGCAGATTCAGAGAATTTGTTTGCCTTTATGTTTAAGGATACAGTAATTTCTCCGTTGCCAAGAATCTTTACACCATCTTTAAAGCTGCTAATTACTCCTGTCTCCAAAAGCAATTCTGGTGTTACATCTGTGTTCGCTTCGAAACGATTCAAAGCATCAAGGTTTACAAGTGCATATTCTTTACGGTTTGGATTCGTAAAACCACGTTTTGGTAAACGACGGAATAGTGGGTTTTGACCACCTTCAAATCCAGGGCGAACTCCACCGCCTGAACGTGCGTTTTGTCCCTTGTGACCACGAGCTGCAGTTTTACCCCAGCCAGAACTTGTTCCACGTCCTACGCGTTTGCGTTCTTTTCTGGATCCTTCAGCTGGTTTTAATTCGTGTAGTTTCATGATCGCACCTCCTCTTACTAGCTTGATAGGAATTACGCTTCCTTAACTTCAATTAAGTGTTTAACTTTATCAACCATTCCACGAATAGCTGCATTATCTTCTTTTTCAACGGTTTGATGAATCTTACGAAGGCCAAGAGCTTCTACTGTAGCTTTTTGGTCTTGCGTGCGTCCAATCAAACTTCTTTTGAGGGTAATTTGTAATTTAGCCATTTCCTCATTCCCTCCTATTTTAAGAGTTCAGCTACAGTCTTACCACGAAGCTTAGCAACTTGCTCAGCTGTCTTTAAGCGGCTTAGACCTTCGAGCGTAGCGTTCACCATATTGATAGGGTTGTTAGTACCCAAAGATTTACTTAATACATCGCCTACACCAGCAAGTTCAAGTACGGCACGAACTGGGCCACCAGCGATAACTCCTGTACCAGGGGAAGCAGGCTTGATCAATACATGACCAGCACCAAAACGTCCGGAAACCTGGTGAGGAACAGTAGTTCCTCTTAAAGGAATCTTAATTAAATTTTTCTTAGCATCTTCAATTGCTTTGCGGATAGCATCTGGAACTTCAGCTGCCTTACCCATCCCAGAACCGACATGTCCGTTCTTATCTCCAACAACCACTAATGCGCTAAAGCTGAAACGACGTCCACCTTTAACAACCTTAGCAACACGGTTAATGGCAACAACTTTCTCTTCTAGCTCAAGACCGGTAGCATCGATACGCATAGATGTCCCTCCTTTTTTAAGGATTGTTTTATAATTAAGCGAAAGATAATATTAGAATTTAAGACCTGCTTCACGAGCACCATCAGCAAGTGCTTGAATACGTCCATGATAGAGGTATCCTCCACGGTCAAAAACCACTTCAGACAATCCTTTTTCCAATGCTCTTTTGGCAACTAGCTCGCCAACCTTCTTAGCTGCATCAACATTACCACCATTTGTAATGCCATCTTTCAATTCAGCATCTAAAGAAGAAGCAGAAGCTAAAGTTACACCTTGAGCATCGTCGATTACTTGAGCATAGATATGCTTGCTAGAACGAAATACGTTCAAGCGAGGACGTATAGTTGTTCCTTCAAGCTTGTTACGAACTCTTAAGTGTCTTTTCTTTCTGATTTGGTTCTTATCTTGTTTGCTAATCATCCGTGGTCACTCCTTTCTTTGGCTAACTAGCCTTATTTCTTCTTACCAGTCTTACCTTCCTTACGACGAACTCTTTCACCTTGGTAACGAATACCTTTACCTTTGTAAGGCTCAGGAATACGTACAGATCGGATTTCAGCCGCAATTTGGCCAACACGTTCTTTATTAATACCTTTTACAAGGATTTGAGTAGGAACTGGTACTTCAAATTCGATTCCTTCTTCAGGAACGATTTCAACTGGATGGGATTTACCCACACTAAGTGTAAGTTTATTACCTGCTTTAGCTGCACGGTATCCAACCCCAACCATTTCTAAAGTCTTTGTAAATCCGTTTGTTACACCTTCTACCATGTTAGCAAGAACGCTACGAGTAGTTCCGTGTAATGCACGGTGTACTTTGTTATCAGATGGACGGGCAACTACTAACTCGTTTTCTTCAACATTGATTGTTAGTTCTTTGTTAAATTGACGGCTAAGTTGTCCTTTCGGTCCCTTAACTGTTACAAAGTTATCTTCTACAGTTATTTGTACCCCCCCAGGGATTACAACTGGTTTCTTTCCAATACGAGACATTTGTTACACCTCCGTTCTTCTTGTGGCTATATTACCAAACGTATGCTAAAACTTCTCCGCCCACTTGAGCATTGCGTGCTTGTTTGTCTGTAATAACACCATTGTTTGTAGAAAGAATTGCGATTCCAAGACCTCCAAGAACACGAGGAACTTCATCTTTCTTCGCATAAACGCGCAAACCAGGCTTACTGATTCTTTTTAAACCACTAATTACAGGTTCATTTTCTGCACCGTACTTAAGGAAGATACGGATAATACCTTGTTTATTATCATCAACGAATTCAACGTCACGCACGAATCCCTCGTCTTTAAGGATCTTGGCGATTTCCTTTTTCATGTTGGAAGCAGGAACCTCAAGCTTCTCATGACGAGCCATGTTAGCGTTGCGTACGCGAGTGAGCAGATCTGCAATTGGATCAGTCATCGTCATTATTTAAAACCTCCTTCCCTTAATCGGGTTTTACCAGCTAGCTTTTTTCACTCCAGGAAGTTGGCCCTTGTAAGCCAATTCGCGGAAGCAGATACGGCATAGTTTGAATTTACGTAGAACGGAATGTGGACGGCCACAACGTTCACAACGTGTATAAGCACGCACTTTGTACTTTGGATCACGTTGCTGCTTAATTACCATGCTTTTTTTTGCCACTTTATTCCCTCCTCATTAGAGTTATTGGGATTTATTTTTTGAAAGGCATACCTAGAAGACCAAGAAGTTCACGAGCTTCTTCATCTGTCTTGGATGTCGTTACGAACACAATATCCATCCCACGAACTTTATCGATTTTATCATACTCGATCTCTGGAAAGATCAATTGTTCTTTAAGGCCTAATGTGTAGTTACCACGACCGTCAAAAGCTTTATCAGAGATACCACGGAAGTCACGTACACGAGGTAAAGAAACATTGAATAATTTATCGATGAATTGGTACATACGTTCACCACGAAGAGTTACTTTTGTACCAATAGGCATTCCTTCACGAAGACGGAAACCTGCGATAGATTTCTTCGCACGAGTAACAACTGGCTTTTGACCAGCGATCAATGTTAGATCTGCTACTGCACTATCAAGAACTTTTGCATTAGCAACAGCTTCACCAACACCCATGTTGATTACAATTTTCTCAAGCTTTGGCACTTCCATGACATTGTTATATCCGAACTTTGTCATCATGGCAGGCACTACTTGACTCTTATATTTTTCTAATAATCTCGTTGCCATTTATGGCCCTCCTTTCTGACCTGACTACTATTCGATTACTTCGCCAGATTTCTTTGCATAACGCACTTTTTGACCATTTTCTAAAGTCTTGTAACCAATACGAGTTGGCTCGCCAGACTTAGGATCAGCAATCATTACGTTAGAAGCATGGATAGCAGCTTCTTTCGTTACGATACCACCTTGTGGATTTGCTGGGTTTGGCTTGGTATGCTTCTTAACTAGGTTCACACCTTCAACCAAGACACGATTTACTTTTGGGAAAGCCGCAAGTACGCGTCCTTTTTTACCTTTATCCTTACCAGTGATTACAACAACAGTATCACCAGTTTTAACTTGTAGTTTATTCTGAGACATGAGGGCACCTCCTTGTCAGTCAAGCTTTATATTTCCTAAACTATTAAAGTACTTCTGGAGCAAGGGAGATAATTTTCATGAAATCTTTATCACGAAGTTCACGAGCTACTGGCCCGAAGATACGAGTGCCACGAGGGCTCTTATCGTCCCTTACGATTACAGCTGCATTTTGGTCGAATTTAATATAGGAACCGTCACCACGACGAGCACCTGTTTTTGTACGAACAACAACTGCCTTTACGACGTCACCTTTCTTGACAACGCCTCCTGGTGTAGCGGTTTTAACTGAACAAACGATAATATCACCGATGTTTGCAAACTTGCGTCCAGATCCACCTAATACTTTTATACACATTAATTCTTTCGCACCAGAGTTATCAGCAACAGCTAAACGAGTCTGAGTTTGAATCATTGATAGTCCCTCCTTTCGGATGTCTATTGAAATTCCGTTTAAGTTAGATAATTACAGCTTCTTCAAGGATTTTTACCAAACGAAAACGTTTATCCTTGGAAAGCGGACGAGTTTCCATAATTGACACTTTATCACCAATTTTAGCTTGGTTGTTTTCGTCATGCGCTTTAAATTTCTTAGAATATTTCACGCGCTTGCCATATAGAGGGTGCTTCTTATAAGTTTCAACCAAAACTATGATAGTCTTATCCATCTTATCGCTGACAACTTTACCAATCAATTCTTTACGAGCATTACGTTCCACTTAAGAATTACCTCCTCTCTGACTAAATTAGCCGATTCCTAATTCACGTTCACGAAGAACTGTTTTCGCTTTAGCAATAGACTTGCGAACCTTACTGATCGTAGACGGATTATCCAGTTGACCAGTTGCCAATTGGAAGCGGAGGCTGAAGAGCTCTTCTTTTAGAGAGTTCACTTTTTGTTCTATTTCTGCAGTGGTAAGATTACGGAAGTCATTAGCTTTCATTTGCTTCACCACCCACTTCTTCACGTTTTACGAACTTACACTTGATAGGAAGCTTATGCATAGCAAGACGCAAAGCTTCACGTGCTACCTCTTCAGGTACACCAGCCAATTCAAACATGATCTTTCCAGGCTTCACAACTGCTACCCAATGTTCTGGAGAACCTTTACCACTACCCATACGAACTTCAAGTGGCTTTTGAGTAACCGGCTTATCTGGGAAAATCTTAATCCATACCTTACCGCCACGCTTCATATAACGAGTCATGGCAATACGAGCAGACTCAATTTGACGGTTTGTAATCCACGCTGGTTCTAACGCTTGAAGGCCATATTCACCAAAAGCAACAGTTTGACCGCCTTTAGCTTCACCTGTCATACGTCCACGGTGTTGTTTACGATGTTTTACACGCTTAGGTATCAACATGATTATCGAACTCCTTCCTCAGCGTTCTTCTTCGCTTTGGTTGGTAGTACTTCACCGCGATAGATCCATACTTTTACCCCAATGCGACCATAGGTAGTATGAGCTTCAGCAGTTCCATAATCGATATCCGCACGAAGTGTGTGAAGAGGAACAGTTCCTTCACTATATCCTTCAGAACGAGCGATATCAGCTCCACCCAAACGACCGCTGACCATAGTCTTGATTCCTTTAGCTCCTGCACGCATAGTTCTTTGAAGAGCTTGCTTCTGTGCACGACGGAAAGAAACGCGATTTTCTAATTGACGAGCGATATTTTCTGCAACAAGTGTTGCGTTCATATCAGCTTGTTTAATTTCTGTGATATTGATGTGTACTCGTTTGCCAGTCATATTCGTTAAAGTTTTACGAAGGTTCTCAACTTCTGATCCACCTTTACCGATTACCATTCCTGGTTTTGCAGTATGAATATTAACATTCAAACGATTAGCTGCGCGTTCAATTTCAATTGAAGCTACAGACGCATCTTTAAGGCGATTCTTTAAATAATCACGGACTTTAATGTCTTCATGAAGTAATGTGGAATATTCTTTATCGTTCGCATACCACTTGGATTCCCAATCGCGAATGATACCCACGCGTAACCCGGTAGGGCTTACTTTTTGACCCATCTTTATCCCTCCTTATTTCTCAGATACAATTACCGTGATGTGGCTAGTACGCTTATTGATTTTGCTTGCACGTCCCATAGCACGAGGGCGGAAACGCTTCAAAGTAGCACCTTCATCCACAAATACTTGGCTTATTACTAATCCATTTGGATCTAAATCATAATTGTGTTCAGCATTTGCAATAGCCGACTTCAATACCTTCTCAACGACCGGAGAAGCCGCCTTAGGAGTGTGAGCCAAAATCGCTAACGCCTCTCCAACTTTTTTACCTCTAATCAAGTCAACGACTAAACGGACTTTACGAGGAGCTATGCGAATGCTTCTTGCGATAGCTTTTGCTTCCATGTTTCAAGCCTCCTCTCTAACTAATTCGTTTATTAGCGCTTCTTCGTTTTTCTATCGTCGTAGTCATGGCCTTTGTAGGTACGAGTAGGTGCAAATTCACCAAGCTTGTGACCAACCATGTCTTCACTTACGTACACAGGAACATGCTTACGTCCATCATATACCGCAAAAGTGTGACCAATGAAATCAGGAAAAATTGTAGAACGACGAGACCAAGTTTTGATAACTTTCTTATCTCCCTTAGCATTCTGTTCTTCAACTTTCTTCATTAGGTGATCATCAATAAAAGGCCCTTTTTTCAAGCTGCGTCCCATAACAGAACCTCCCTTCGTGACACCGTACGGCCCTCACGAACCGTACCGATTGTCCCGTTATTTTTTACGTCTGCGAATAATATACTTCGAAGATTCTTTCTTATTATTACGAGTCTTCGCACCAAGTGTTGGTTTACCCCATGGAGATAATGGAGATTTACGTCCGATTGGCGCACGTCCCTCACCACCACCGTGTGGGTGATCTACTGGGTTCATTACAGAACCACGAACAGTTGGTCTCTTACCTAACCAACGATTACGACCAGCTTTACCAACATTGATAAGTTCATGATCAGGGTTTCCTACCTGACCGATAGTCGCACGGCACTCTTGACGAACTTTACGAATTTCACCAGATGCAAGACGGATGATTGCATAATCACCATCACGACCAAGTAATTGAGCAGAAGATCCTGCAGAACGAACCATTTGTCCACCTTTACCAGGCTTCAACTCAATATTGTGGATTGTTGTACCAACAGGCATATTAGCTAGTGGTAGAGCATTACCCACTTTGATATCTGCATTTACTCCGGATTCGATTACATCCCCAACTTTCAATCCGTTAGGAGCGATGATGTAACGTTTTTCTCCGTCAGCATAATTAATCAACGCGATGTTTGCAGTACGGTTTGGATCGTACTCAATAGTAGCAACGCGTCCAGGAATACCATCCTTATTACGCTTAAAGTCAATAATACGATATTGACGCTTATGACCGCCACCTTGATGACGAACAGTCAATTTACCTTGGTTGTTTCTACCTGCTCTTTTGCTCAAAGGAGCAAGAAGTGATTTCTCAGGTTGATTCGTTGTAATCTCTTCAAAAGTAGAAACAGTCATCTGACGACGTCCAGGTGACGTTGGTTTATACTTCTTGATACCCATTAGGTGTCCCTCCTTCTTTCAAGTTTAGCGGCTTATACACCTTCAAAGAATTCTAGTGGCTTGCTATCAGCAGTAAGCTTGACAATCGCTTTTTTCCAATCCTTACGCTTACCTACATAACGACCCATACGTTTTGGCTTACCCTTAACGTTCATGGTGTTAACTGTTTCAACTTTTACGTCGAAAATTTTCTCAATGGCTTGCTTAACTTCAGTCTTGTTAGACTTAGGTGCAACTTCGAACACATACTTGTTCTCAGCCATCAAATCAGTAGTGCGTTCAGTAATAATTGGGCGAAGGATAACATCACGTACGTCTTTCATTATCCAAGCACCTCCTCTACTTTTGCTACTGCATCTTTAGTGATGATTAGCTTATCGTGCTTCAACACATCAAGAACGTTAATTCCTTCTGCAGTAACAAACTTAATTCCAGGAATATTACGAGCAGATAGCGCTACGTTCTCAACGAAATCACCAGTTACTACTAGTGCTTTACGATCGATGTTTAAACCTTTAAGAACTTGAGTCATTTCCTTTGTTTTTGGTGCATCGAAATTTAGACCTTCAAGTACCAAAATCTCATTATCTCTTACTTTAGAAGATAATGCGGATTTAATCGCAAGGCGACGAACTTTTCTAGGAAGCTTATACGCATAGCTGCGTGGAGTTGGTCCGAATACTGTACCTCCTCCTACCCATTGAGGAGCACGAATGCTACCTTGACGAGCGCGTCCAGTTCCTTTTTGTTTCCAAGGCTTACGTCCACCACCACGTACTTCAGAACGTCCCTTCGTATCGTGTGTACCTTGGCGTAAAGAAGCTTGTTGCATTAATACTGCATCATGAAGTACATGTTGGTTTGGTTCGATACCGAATACCGAATCATTCAATTCAACTTCCCCAACCTGTGCTCCTGCTTGATTATATAGAGCTACTTTAGGCATAGCGAAATCCTCCTTCCCTTAATTATTTACCGCTTTTTACAGTAGAGTTAACAATTACATAACCATTGTTTGGTCCAGGGATAGATCCTTTGATCAATAGAAGGTTACGATCTGTATCTACTTTAACAATTTCAAGGTTTTGTACAGTTACTTTATCAGTTCCCATACGACCAGGCAATGTTTGGCCTTTAAATACTCGGTTTGCAGCGATAGAACCTAAAGAACCAGGTCCGCGGTGATATCTAGAACCGTGAGCCATTGGTCCGCGAGAATGGTTATGACGCTTGATCGCACCAGCAAATCCCTTACCTTTAGAAGTTCCAGTTACATCAACCTTATCTCCTTCGGCAAATACATCTGCTTTAAGCTCTTGACCTACTTCAAAACCTTCTAGATCGCGAAACTCACGAACGAAGCGCTTAGGAGTAGTATCAGCCTTCTTCGCATGACCGATTTCAGGCTTGATTACACGAGATTCTTTCTTATCATCAAATCCTAATTGGATTGATTCATAGCCATCCACATCGTTTGTCTTCTTTTGAAGAACAACACAAGGACCAGCTTCAATTACTGTTACTGGGATTACTTGACCTTCTGGAGTGAAGATTTGGGTCATCCCAACCTTTTTACCTAAGATTCCTTTAGACATCGTTTGCCACCTCCTGAAACGAAATTAATCTATATCGTACATCATCTAATTATAAAATTGGTCTATAACGCATTTAGTTAGTGAGAACAAAGAAATTACAATTTGATTTCGATGTCAACACCAGATGGTAAATCCAAACGCATAAGCGCATCCACTGTCTGTGGAGTTGGATTCACAATATCGATCAAACGCTTATGAGTGCGCATTTCGAATTGTTCACGAGAATCCTTGTATTTGTGTACCGCACGTAGGATCGTGTAAACCGCCTTCTCAGTAGGAAGTGGAATCGGTCCAGACACCTCTGCTCCAGAACGTTTTGCAGTTTCAACAATCTTTTCTGCAGATTGATCAAGCACTCTGTGATCATAAGCCTTCAAACGAATACGAATTTTTTGCTTTGCCATTTTAGTCCCTCCTTTTCGCCCATTTTATAAACAGACAATTCTCCACGGAAATAACCCGACATTTCCAAAAGACCTTATCCATGACAATGCCTCCTGGCGTGTCAGCAACCTCCCGCTTCATCGCGTCCATTGACCAACATTCAAAATTATATTAAAAAAAACGCCCAAATGCAAGAACTTTTTAATATAATTTAAGAAAACTATTATGTTCTATAAATGTTGTTCGAAAAACCTTTTATAGTCTACCTAATTTTTCGCCAAAAGGCAAGTGGATTCGAGAAAAAGATCCTTACTGGATAGGCTTTGCTTGTTTAGGATGGATTTGGTTGGTTATTTTGTTTCTAGTGGGGACACTTATGAAAAGAGCTCCCGACTTAGTGTTGAGGAACACAATCCCTCCCCACACCCGAGAGCTCCTTATCTCTATATTAATAATCCCTCTGATCATGGAACCTAGCAGGGCTTTATCATGGACTATCACCCTATTTTGTAGAGGGACTCCAATTATTAAGGGACCCATAGGGCCTTATCCTCTCGTTTTCCTTTGGATTTTAGAAAATAAGCGCCCTACAGATCCTTATTTTGACTAACACCTTGAATTTGCGTGTTATTCACTTCTTTAAGGGACTCACAGGACCTTACCCTCGCGTTTTTCTCAGGATTTTCGAGAATAAGGGTCCTACGGTTCCTTATCATTTTCTGTATCCCATTAAGTTTGAAAATGAGTAGGTAACTTTATCAGATATACCCTATAATTCTTTTAACCATTTCCGTTCATTTTCAAAACGTTTCGTATATCCTTCCTCATCCAACGACTCTAGGAATGGAATCAAATATTTCCTTGAAAGACCTAGCAATTCCTTTACCTGTGGTGTTGTGAATGCCGTTTCCTTTGGAAGCTGCTTTTGCAGGTTCTTTATTTCATTCTGGTAAACGGTCCGATCAACAATAAAGTCTGGGCCCATTTTCACGAAATTTTGCTGTTCAAGGAGATATATTTTCACTTCCATTATCTCTGCCTGCTTCAAACCAGCCTTTTTGGCTAACTCTTCCCAAGCGGAAACGGATATCTCTTCTTTTCTAAGCGTAATAATCATACGTTCTACACTCTGCTTAAGTGAATCAGGAAGTGTAGGACGATGACTTCTTAATTTGATATTTTCATCTATTTCTTCTATTATATTATGACTTTTCAACCATTGAATAAATTCTCGCCATAACCTATCTGGTAACATGGAATATAGCTTGCTTCGCAGCTCTGATTTTTTTATCCCGATCCGCATCGGATGATCCTTATGGTATTTCATCAGTGTTGTCTTGAGTTGGTCTGTCCAATCCTTCACTGCATCCTGCAAAACCACAAACTCATTAAATAGGGTAAGCCTACCTTCACCTTCAAATTTATCAATCACTTTTTCAAGCCGTTCAGAACCAAATGCTAAATTAAAATCAATCTCTTCTTTCGCAGCAAACCCTGTTTCCGCTAGAACGTATTGGAGCATTGACCATTCATCCCCACCCTGGAGAAGTGCTAATAGCTCTACACTCTTATCGCCAAATTTACGTCGAACACCATAAGGAGATAGAACTTGACCTCCACCAATTGTTGTAGATGGCGAAAGTCTCCTCAGGATAAACGGATCTCCTGGCTTTGCTATAATCTCCTCCTCTAGCTGGAGTTGACAAAGTACCTCCTGACCAGGCTCAATCTCGTTGCGATCATAGAAAATAATTTTGCCCATTACCTCACTTGTTGCAATATGAAGTCGAATCCGGGTTCGTTGCTTAATATTGAAATCTAAATCCGAGAGCATCTTCAATTGAATATCTAATCGATCTGTTTTCTTAAAATAGTCTGGAGCCGTGAGTGAATACCCTCTCTCCATCTCCTTAAAATCTACTCCACTAAGATTGATCGCCGTACGCTGGCCCGCATATGCAGCATTCACAAGTTCATGATGAACATGTATCTGACGAACCTTAACCTTCTCACCTAAAGGAAATATCTCAACTAAATCCCCTTCAGAAACCTTTCCCTCATAAACTGTTCCAGTAACCACTGCCCCAGCACCTTTAATTGTAAACACACGATCAATTGGCATCCGAAAAGGTTCGGCTATCTCTCTCTCCGGTATTTTCGTTAAACCTTCCTCAATAGCCTTTAATAGGTTGTCGATACCCTCTCCTGAATGTGCACTTAAAGGAATAATTGGAGCATCTTGAAGAAAACTGTCCTGCACCCATTCTTGGACTTCTGCTGTAACCAATTCCAGCCAGTCTTCCTCTACTAAATCCTTCTTCGTTAATGCAATGATTCCTTGCTTAATCCCAAGAAAACGAATAATATCAAAATGCTCTCTCGTCTGTGGCATGATCCCTTCATCTGCTGCAATAACCAAGATAACAACATCAATGCCTGCTGCACCTGCAATCATTTGACGGATAAATCGTTCATGACCAGGTACATCAATCACACCTACCCGCTTCCCACTAGGAAGTTGTAATGGAGCAAAGCCTAATTCAATCGATACACCTCTCTCCTTCTCTTCCTTTAAACGATCCGTATCCACATTCGTGAGGGCTTTTGTTAAGCTTGTCTTCCCATGATCGATATGACCAGCTATGCCGATCGTATAATGTGCCTCTGTCATCTAACATCACTTCCTAATGCATTAATAATCATCTGTAGGATTATTAGGTTTTAGATAAAAGCCTTTAACTTAAATTATTCTATTAGTGAAGGCAATCTCCCAAAATTATTAGACCTTGTTCCAATAGAATTTAGGGAATACCTCTCCTTACCTGTTAAACAATCGTAATAAATTTAGGTAAAGCTAGAGTGAGGGCATTTCCTCTTTAAGAATTCATTATAGCCTAATCACCTACCAAATTCTCTTTATTATAGAGAGTAAATCTTCATTAAGATGGATGTTATTGGAATGTGTTTTATTGACTTGATTTCTCATTTTGGACTAACTATAATAGAACAAGTATTCCTTCTGGGGGTTGATGGGGTCCTGGTGGCCTCCCCGGTCTTCAAAACCGAGTGTGACGTCCGTGAGGCGTCAGGTGGGTTCGATTCCCACCTTCTCCCGCCAAAAGCTTGATATGAAAAGGTTTGTGAAGACCTAGTGAGGCCACCACGTCCCCATTAAACCCTTTATTAAACTGAGTGCTTACATATAATTCACGCAGTCTCGCTTTTTGACAAAGCCCACAGTCTGGGCGTTCCAATCAGTCAAAAGAGGAGATTTTTTTATGCCTAAAATGCAATTTGAGGACCGTTTACGTTATCGAAAAGAATCTGTTGGAAGTGATTATGAGAAAACATTTCAGGTATTCATTGCTGACAGAAAACGCCAAGGATGTACTAACAGGACAATCGAATGGTATGAAGAGGTATTAGGAAGATACTTCCGTGAGTTCTTAGAAGAGAAGCAGCTGCCCTTAGAGCCAGCCAAATGGATTTCGTCTGATATTGAAGATTATATGGGCTATCTTCTCAAAGAACGTAATTGCAAGCCTGTAACCTGCAAGAATCGATTCTCAGCCCTTCGGGCATGGTGTAACTTTCTCATTACCAAAGGATACATTGAAACTAATCCTATGGCTGCTTTAGCACTAATGAAGGTAAAGAAGGAAGTGGTGAAGACACTTCCAGATGAAGTGCTGGACATTCTTTTTAAAAGGCCAAGCTTAGTAAACTGTACATTCGCAGATTTTCGAAACCGGGCCCTCATATGGACCCTGTTTGATACTGGCATTCGGGTAAACGAACTTGCGAATATCTGCATCAAGGACCTTTACCTTGACGAGGGGTATATTCTGATTACCCATGGCAAAGGACAAAAGGAACGACTTGTAGGCATTTCAAAGAAGTTGTATAAAGTTCTCACTGACTTCCTAGAGATACTGGAGCAAAGCAGTAAGAATGAACATTTATTCTGCAATTCCTATGGCGAGAAGTTGAGTAAAGAAACAATACGCAAAAGACTTCATGACTGTGGAAAATCACTTGGGATCGAGGATTAAACTTTGTCCCCTCATAAATTCCATTACAAATTTGCTAAGCACTATATTAAGAACGGTGGAGATCCATTCCGACTACAGAAGGCATTGGGGCATACATCGATGGAGATGGTAAGGAATTATGTGGAGATGTTTGGGGTGGACGTCATTGAGGCCCATAAGGAATTTAGTCCAGCGGATAACTACACTTCGCGTAATAGTTATGAAAACAAGGAGTCTGTGCGAAAAAGACGAACTAAAATCAAACAACATTAAGAGCATTTCTGTATCAGTTGTATGCATAAATTATAGGAGAGGCCTCATACCTCTCCTGTACTTGATAACTTATGAATTAGATTCAATTATTGAATTAATAGGATGCCTCTAATAACTACTTAGACTTTTTACTTAACTATCATAACAAAAGATTATTCTTACCTATAAGTTCTTGTTTTAAATATGAATTAATTTCTCTATTACCTCTTCTATATGTTCTTTATTAATAACTTTAATATTATGAAAATTACATAATTTCAATACCTCTTTAGCTCTCTCGACATTTGAAACAGGTGTAACTAAGGAAACAAAAAACTTCTGACTTAATTGGAAGTAATCCCTAACATCCTCCAAAAACTTTAGTTTCTCGTAGTGCTTAGTTTTAATTGGTGGAGTTTTACCTTGTACCACATAAAGAAAATTATCTATATCCGCCTTACATTCATATAAATCTGCCATAACATTTTCCAATTGACTTAATGAAGTTTTATCATAAATAGCTACATCTATGTCTTTACCTTTTTTTTCATTATTATCCGCAATTTTATCATCATTATGGAAGACTTCACATTCTAAAGCTGTTTCAAGGTTACTGTTAGTTTCAAAATTAATTGCACCTAATTTAAGTGTTATAAACTCAACCAAGTCACCTTTCCGTTTACCAAATGTCTCTTCATCTTGTAAATCATATAAATCCTTTATTAACGTAATCAGTAAATCCAATTGTGACTCATCAACGTCAACATCATCTCTTTTGTCTTCAGTTATTAGTTCTAATGTTTCCTCATCAAACTTTCGAAGCCTGTTGCATTCATTTAACAATTCAGCTAAACATGTAAATAAATGCCTATTAGTTATAACCAAATCCCCTAACTTAACAACAATTTCTTCATATTCTTTAGATTTCCCCTTAAAACTAATCACATTTTTCTTCCTCTCTCACTCCTTTGATATTAAGAATTTAAAAAGCTCCAATCTTATATGTACCGATTACAAGAGGCGGTAAACCCATTCGAACAGTCATAGAAGAAATAAATTCTCTTGCATATGGCCATGAATTAACAGGCACATTTCTTTCTACAAATTGTTGGATTACATCTTTATCTATTTCAGCCAATTCGGTCTTCAGTTTATATTCAAGCAAAAAGGAACAGTCAATTGTAAAAAGAGAAAATTCTTCATTAGCCTGATTATGTACATTTACAGTGAAATTAGCCGTCGCCCTTAAATATTCACTATCTAGTTTTTCTAATTCAAAATCTGCGGCCACATTTACATTAAGTTGATTCCCTTCTTTATAGTCATACGTTGAGCAACTCATTCTTCTTAATTTTATATCCTCTAACTCGATTGAATCAATTACTTTAGAATATTGATCTGTTTTTGCATTATCCATCTTTTTAACCTCCGTATATTTAATAATAAAAAATGGTAAGTTCGCTCGGAACTTACCGTAGAGTCTTGTTGTATTTCGTATGGGTTTTTCAGTCTAACTTGATAACCAGACACTTCAGTTTTTAAATCCGACTCAGTTGAAGTAGATATAGAAGCCAACCTATTATTTAGTAAAAAAGGAGCTTCTAAGATCCAGTTTAATTGATCATTACCTCTCTCAAAAATTGGAATTTCATTTCTTGTAGAAACAATTTCATATCTCCGTTTTAAACGATTTATATTTGAATCCAACTTATTATACTGACCATCTCCGAAGCCCTTTTTAAATATAACATTAAGTGCAGGGTCAAAAATTAACATTCCTTTTTCTTTTAACCATGATTCAGTCCACAACAATTTATTCTTAAAATTATCAATATTATCTTTTGTGGTTTCAACATTTATTGGATCGACCTTTTCACTCTGCTCCATCTCAGATTTCAATGATAAAACTTGAATCAACAACCAAGTATAAAAATTGTTTACGATTCGATTAGCTTTCGATTTAATATCATCTACAAGCTCAGAAGTAACTTTTGTATTTAAGGTAAAATCATTGTTTACTTTAATTGACTGTTGAAAAGTAATTTTTGTCATAATAAAACACTCCTATTATTCAATATATACAGTATTACCGAGAAGTGTTCAACTTACACGTGAAAGTTAATACCTTATAATCCATTTTAGATATTGTAACACAGAAATCGATTAATTACATACTACTATTTTGCCATTATTTTGAAAGTCGAAAATTGAATCAGGTAAGTATACACACAGTTTTGGGAAACAATAATTATATGTGAT
>DATFAS010000224.1:0-9168 GCA_035254305.1 Bacillota bacterium | reverse complement strand
AAAAGAAAAATAATTATCAATATATTTGGGATAATTTAGTTTAAAAGTAGTATAATTACCAATTTTGATAGGATGAATTAGAGCAGACAAATTTAAACTGTAGCGATAACTTTCTATATAGGGATCACGAATCCGGTGTTGCTTTTCTAGAGAAAAAAGGGGCCGTTGCTCACGAACTAATCAGTTCGTTTTTCAACAGCCCATTTTCTTATTCATTTCCAAGTATTTTTTGGGTAATCTTAGTGATTGTCTTTAGATCGTCAATAGGCACCTGGCCTGGAGCTGAACTATTCTCTCCAACGGCAAAGGTGAATGCAGAACCAAACATCCATCCGAACGTCCTTGTTATAAAACCATATTTGCCCATTGAAATGGAAATTAGTGGGATCCTTGAGTTATTCTTGGCATGTAATGTCAAGGATAAAAGCAGCAAAACATCTTCAAGACCTTGTGGCATAACCGCGATTTTAGCAATATCCGCCCCAAAAGCTTCAGCTTGTTCTACTTTTTTCTGCAAGGTATCCTCACTAGGTGTAAATTGGAAATTATGATAAGACATAATCATCAAGATTCCATTTTCACGAGAAACCTTTCTTAATTCACGAATATCTGCATCATTATTACTAAGCTCAAAATCAATGAAATCTACACTTCTACTTCTACAAATATCTGCAAATAATTCAACAATTTCCTCATAGGAGATCTTGACCGCCTCTCCCCCTTCAGCATTCGAACGAATGGTAAATAGGATGGGAACATCCCCTGCTTTATCCTGAAGCTTTCTTGCCACCTCTATTACCTGGTCTGTATTCGATATATTTCTAAAGAAATCAACACGCCATTCAATAATATCTGGCTTCTTTAAGAGCACTTGATCCAGCTCATTCAACAAGGATACTTTATCCAGCCCAATTAAAGGAGTACAAATTAAAGGTTGGCTTCCATCACCCATTACTTTTCCCTTAACGACAATGTTATTTTTTGCATTCATCTTCACTGATGTTCCCCTCTTTTACCATTATCCACACAATTCTATATTTCGCATTTTCATTAACTGTCTATTTACCAAGTCAAAAAAATTAAAATTCCAACTATCAGCTTATCAAATAAATGAAATCAATGCCATTAACTTTAAAGAATTTCTAAATGGAATATAAATTTCAAATGAGAACATTTTAAATATGACCATCATTTTAGGAGGGACCGAGTTGATAAAGAGAATTCTCCAGGGAATTATTCTCGCGCTAACACTTTGGCCAAGTACAGGATTTGCTGTTCCCTACGATCAGTTTGTATCATCGGGAAACGACAGCTTTTGGTCTATCGCCCAACAGACAGGTGTTAGGGAGGCTGACTTAAAAGCAATTAATCCACTTGTAAATCCCAATAACATTTGGAAGGGATTATTTATTAACTTACCAAACGGACATAAACCACTATCTGGATTAATTCCAGCAAATGAAGTATCCAGGAAAACCTATGTCGTTCAAAGCAGTGATACCTTATGGACCATAGCTAATCAATTTGGGATTAGTCTTTCTTATCTGCTCACGGCTAATCCACAAATTCCAAATACAAATAATATTTATCCTGGACTCATTGTAAATATCCCTACTCCCCCCCTTTCCATCACTCCAAGTATGGGTTGGGAGGCTAAGGCTGACTATGCCATCGCATTAGCTAAAGATCAGTTGGATGTTCCATATGTATGGGGAGGAGTGACTCCATGGGTTGGTCTAGATTGTTCCGGTTTTACTCAATACATATTCAATCAAATCGGCATTCATCTTCCCCGAACTTCCAATTGGCAATTTCAATACGGAACACCTGTGCCTAAAGATCAATTACGTAAGGGAGACTTAGTCTTTTTCAGAGAACATGGCTCTACGACGATTACTCATGTAGCCATTTATATTGGAAATGATCTGATGATTAATGCCGATACCGATCCCAAAAATGGTGTGCAATTAGAGTATGTCTTTGGTGATGCTTACTATAACGCCTGTTATGCCGGAGCAAAACGTTTTATCTTCTAAAATTAGTAAGTTGATTAAACTTAAAAAATCTAATGAAGAGGGATAACCCAATGATTCCATAGAAAATAGTCATTTGAAGAATGCTTTTTATTAACGGTGAAAAAGAGGAACTATGAATTAGCCACTGAATGACGGTAAAACTAACATATAGAATCAAAACGAAGCCCACACCTTCTAAGATGAAGGACGGCATGGGGATTTTTAAATTAGATTTATGCAAAATCAAGAGATTACACACAGAAGAAAAGAAATCAATAGATAGTAAGCCTAAAACGATTCCGATATACGACATCCCTGGCATAGCAATTAGGTAATAGTTAAAAATGATAGACAAGACAATTCCAAGGATCAATCCAATTAAAGGAGCCCTTCTCTTCCCTATAATCCATAGGATAGAGGTGCTTATATCACGCATCCCTCCAATTAAGGGGGCAATGGACAAAAGTTGGATAGCCTTTGCTATATTTTCCGTACCAAATAGGAGGAGAGATACTTCTTTAGCAAAAAAGTAAAGAAACATTCCTGATCCTATCCCCCATAACCACCCAACAGCCAGCGCGCCTCGAGCTCGGGTGGTAAAACGCAATACCTTTTTTTCCTGCCAATCCAGCGTCATCTTAGATGTCATGGTATGGGTTAAGGCTGCCGTAATGATCGTTGGGATATAGACAATGGTAATGGCCATTCCCGATATTTCTCCATATAGAGATGTTGCTGCAGATGTGGTCATTCCTGCGTCCTGAAGTCGGTGAGGTACAATTAAAGCATCAAGAAAATCAGAAACTGGGATCAGTAGACGTGTACTGGCAATCGCAAGCGAGGTACTTAAATAAAGAACCATATTCGGATCTAATGTCATGAAATCTTTCTTTATAAAGGATTGTAATGGACCTTCCTGGTTTCCCCTCCAACTAAAAAAGAAAGAAAGGAAAAATAATGCAGCTAAAGATCCAACAAAAGCACCAAATGTTGCTCCACCAACTGCTATGGACATACCATGGTCAATCCAGAACCATGCTAAGAAGACCATTATACCTGTTCGGACAATTTGTTCAACAATTTCAGAGAGGGCAATGGCTCCAAACCACTCTAAGCCTTGTAAGTATCCACGAAACAGACTTAGGATCGGAACAATTAAAACAGCCGGTGCTAGACAGCGAATGGCAAAATCAAGCTCAGGGTCTCCAAACATAACAGCGATATCTACTGATAGACGCAATAGTATCCATACAACAATGGAACACAAAATAAACAAAATGACAGAAGTTCTTTGGAATAAGCGCCACCCTTGAGAAGAATTCTTTGAAGTGCTTATGGCTAAAGCGGTCGGGAATCCACCAATCAGCAGGGTAAGAATTAACCCATATACGGAATAGGCCATTTGATAAAGCCCTATTCCCTCCGAGCCTAACAACCGAAACAACGGGATTCTTGCTAGAAATCCTAACAATTTAACAAGAAAAATAGCACTTGTGCGAAGTGCCAGTTGTTTGAAAAATACAGATCCATCCATAACTTGCCCTCCGAATCCCAAGGCTTTGTCCTAATTATATGAGAGGGAAATTGTGGATATGAATCAAAACATTCCAGATGATCATCTCGGGCATACTAATCCGGTAATAGGGTTGATCTCCATAATGAGGTGAATAATTCATGATATTTAAACGGATTTCGATTCTTTTCTTTTTCTTAATTCTCATTTTCTCCAAATCAGTATTGGCATCAGAGCCAGATGAAAAGGAAATATCGGCTTTTCTTGAGCAGTTTTTTCAAGCAAAAGCCAGCTTGTTAATCAATGAAGAACCTGATTCCATCGCTAAGTTCTATTCGAACAAAATAAAGACAAGTCGTTTCGCCCTTCAAATGGAGACGCGGAGATCATCCTATATTAATGCTTGGGCAAACGAAAGAAACATAAACTTAGTTAATGTTTCGAATAAAATCCTTCGAGAACGGATTCGGATCACGAATGATCAAGTAAAAGTATTTTTAGTTAACTCCCTACGAATGGATTATGAGTACAGAAATCAAAATTTAGGGCCACAATGGTTCGGTATTGGAACCAGGCATAGCCTCACCTTAAAAAAGATTGATAACGAATGGCGTGTGATCAAGGAATGGTATTCAGATCCTATGGAAGAAGACCCCAATAACGTTCCAGTTCAACGGCAAAGGTTTCCTGTCCATTTTGTAAAAAATAAAGAGATACCCTATGTTCCATCGTTAAACCAACGAAAATATAATCGCAGTCAGGCTGTTGCCTATGCAGATAAATACGCTGGTGCGGCTTGGGGAGCAGGAAACGATCATCGTTATAATTCGAAGTACGCAGACTTCAACTATCAAGGCGGTGATTGTACAAATTTTGCTTCTCAAGTTGTTGGAGATTCCGAAGGTGGAGGATTAAAAAATACCCGTGGATGGCGAGCCAATCGACAAGGTGGAACTGTGGCATGGGTACAAACGGACGCGTTTAAAAGATTTCTCATCTCTTCAGGCTATGGACGGGTTATAGCAACCGGTACGTATCGTCAGGTTCTCCTTCCATCTTCTAGGTATCCACAGGGTGCTATGGCTCAATTGCAGCCGGGTGATATGATTGGCTATATCATGAGGAAAAATGATATTGATCATTTTTCAGTTGTAGTTGGTAGAGATGCCAATGGGTATGTATTAGTGAATTCGCATAGTGGGGATCGCTACCATGTTCCTTGGGATATTGGATGGGACAAATTTACCAAGTTTGTATTGGTACATATGAACGATTAACCTAAAGAAAACGGGCAATTGCCCGTTTTTCTTAATTATATCGCCTTATTTTTCCAGACACAGGAAGGGTGAGATGTTTTTTTCAATATCCATTGTAATGTACTAGCAAACAGTTGTTTAGATCCTTTAATAGAAGAGAAGGTGTGATCTGAACCGGGGATTATTTCTTTTGTACAACTTCTGCTTCTCCCAGTGTTGAATGCGTGCTGATAATGGAAACAGTAATCCACAGGGATCACTTCATCCTCCGTACCGTGTGCTAAGAAAACCTCTCCCGTATATTCCTTACATTCCTCTAACGGAGCATATTGAGATAAGGAATGGAAAAATGGATGGGTGAAGGCATAGCCCTCATAATCAATGTAAGGAATGCTTAAGGTTTTCTTATACTCATCCTCCCCAACGATGTTCACAATATCATGAAATGGGTGTCCAACAGCAGACCACATAACCAATTTCTTGATTCTTGGGTCCCTTGCGGCAGTCAGTGCAGCCACAGCCCCACCCAAACTATGTCCTACTAATATGATTTGTTCACGATCAACATTTTTTATTTCGGACCCAAAAGAAATGACATCTTTCGTCTGTTGAATAAAACGATCCAATCCATAAGATCCATATTCCCCAGAGCTCTCTCCACATCCTTCGTAATCAAATCGAAGAACAGCATATCCATAAGATACAAATTGTTGGGCTGCCTTAACAAACAACCGATTTACACCAATTCGACTTCCAACAAAGCCGTGACAAATGATAATTAGTGGAACTTTTGCGTCGTTCTTTATTCCATCATCTGGAAAATGAAGAGTTGCAACAAGTTCAGCCTTATCACTCTTGATCCGCAATACTTGTTCCATGGTTATCTCCCTCTATCTATATTCTCGAACATGATCTTTACATAAATACTAATCCTATTATTCCAACCTGTCAACTATGAATTAAACACAAAAAAGGAGGAAAATCCCCCCAACCTTATTTTCTTAAACAGAATAGTAGAGAACATTATCTTTCTTCCTTACATTTAATTGATGAAGTAGATTCAACAAATCGATATGTCCTAATGTCTCTGATAACGTCAAAGGAAGTTCCTTCTGATACTTCGTTGGGAATAACAAGGCCGATAATTCATAGGCTGTTTTCTCACCATCCTGTAGAAGACGGCGAAGAGTGTCTGTACGTCCCCAATTTCTCTTTAATCGTTCCAAAATTAACTCTCGGTGATTTGTAATCGGTGCACCATGACCTGAAAAGATCACATCAATCTCCATATCTGCACACATTTCTAAGGCGGTTCGGTATTGTACTAAGGTGAATGGACGGTTCTGAAGGTGACCCTGTGGAGGTTCAATAAATGCATTTGATGAGATGTTTTTAATAATATGATCCCCAGCAATCATGATATGATCCTTGACACGGTATAAAGAAAGATGATCTTGGGCATGACCAGGTGTATACAAGACTTGCCATTCAGGAAGGCCTGGTAGTACCTGTTCATGTCTTACAATCCTATCGATTTGACTCGGTTCGCTAAATTCTAGCATCCTTTTATGATGCTTCTCGATAATGGAAAGTGATTGCTCTGGCACCCCACTCTCTCGGTATAATTCCACAAAAAAACGCCTGTGATCATTCCTAAATTCTTCATTCCACTCTACATATGGAACAGCTAGAGGGTGTGCAAGAATCTTCGCCCCGGAGGTTTGCCTTATACGTTCTAACAGGCCCGAATGGTCTACATGATGATGGGTCAACACAATTTGTTTTAGATCTGTTACATGATATCCAATTTGTTCTATTCCCTGTACTAATGCCTTCCACGCTTCTTCTGTTAAAGGCCCTACATCAACAAGTGTCAATGCGTCTCCTTCGAGGAGATAGATATTCACTGGCCCTACCGCAAAGGGCGTTGGTACCTTTATATGATAAATCCCCTGAGCAACCTCTTTGGGTTTACCCTGCTCCTGCAGATTGCTGTCGCCCATTTCTATTCCTTCGCCTCCACTCTTTATATATAGCTCTCTAGTTCATATTAACAAATCATCGTTTGGTTTCATATGCTGCATAGTTATATATCTACTTTCCCCCTAAATAACAGGAAAATATTGAAATAATTTTTTAAAAAAGAGTTGATCACAGCACTAATTAGAGTTATAATCTATTTGTAATCATTATTAATAAACAAGGAGGAATAACAATGAGTAAACAACTACCAAATACACAAACACTTGAAAATTTAAAAGCAGCTTTTGCCGGTGAATCACAGGCTAATCGTAGATATATCTATTTTGCTAAACAAGCCGATACAGAGGGCTATTCAGAGGTTGCTAATTCATTCAGACGTATTGGAGATGGGGAAACTGCCCATGCACATGGTCATTTTGACATGTTACTTCGTTTTGGTGCAGGAGACCCTGTGACGAATCTACCAGTTGGAACGACTGAACAGAATTTGAAATCCGCGATTGCTGGTGAAGAATACGAGTTTTCTGAAATGTATCCAGGATTCGCTAAAACAGCCAGAGAAGAAGGATTCGATGAAATTGCGGAGTGGTTTGAAGTAATGGCAAAATCTGAGAAGGCCCATGCCAATACATTCAAAAAGATTTTGGATAAATTAAACGATTAGGTAGGAGAGAAGGAGGTTTCCTTCTCTATCCCCCTTATAAAGGAGTGTCCTCATTGAAAAAGTTAACTTTAGATGATTTAGTGCCCTTTCAATCCTATCTACCCGTTCAAGAAAAATTTCTTAAATCAGTCATTGAAGAAAAGAAAACACGCCGGGTTCGTCTTAACGATCGGATGTCTGGGCTCTTCGAGACAAGATTAAGTGTTTGGTTCCAGGTCCAAGAGATGATTCGTGCGGAACAAATTGAACAGCAAGAATACCTCGAAGAAATGCTTGAGGTGTATAACGATCTCCTTCCTGATGATGGTGAATTAAGTATGACACTATTCATTGAAATTCCTAATCAGAATGAGCTTCGTTTATTTAACAAAAGTATTGTAAGCATTGAAAACCATGTCTTCCTCCAATACGGTGAACATCAAATTCAAAGTTATGAACCAACAGATGAAGACGACAAGGATGAAGAATACACACAATCGGTGCATTATCTTCGTTTTCCCTTCACACCAGAACAACGCCGAGACTTTGTATCCTATGAAGGAGATATAGTATTAAGTGTCTCTCATCCCAATTACCAAACGCAATTGATCTTATCTGCTGAGCTGGTTTCTTCCTTACAAAAAGAATTGAATGATTAATGCTTCTTTAAACAGGTGTACATGTGTACCTGTTTTTTATTTTGAATTCGATTGTTTCACTATTCAAAAAAGCTTCTCTATTCTACTTTAATCCATAGGTGAATATATTCTCTATGTGTTGATCCTTTCTAAACCATTCAAAGGGAGGTTCATGTAAAATGGAAAAAGAAGCTGCAGAATTTCTTTTCGCTATCCAACAGATCACAGAGCTGCTTTATTCCGCAAGAGAAAAAATGAAGGCTTAAAAATAAAACCAAGCTAAGTTGAACTTGAGCTTGGTAAAATCATCTTGGTTTTCAGTTCTTACTTCCAAACACCCTGGGCGACCCCCACTACATGCCGTAGCTCCGCCCACTGCTGTACTTCCATTAATAAATTTCTTCCTCTGCGGAGGCAAAACCACATTATTCAAACACCTGTATACCTTTTTGTTTTAATGCTTCAATAACCTCTGGTAAATAATCCATAGACTCCGCCTCAATGGTATGGAAATGGTATCCATCCGTTAAACCTGAAAGTAAGGAGCCTTTCACACCTAGTGATTGTTGTAAAAATAATTCTACATCACGCCTTGAGGAAAGGAGTAACGAACCTCTCAGTTCTCCATATAAAGGATGATCTACAAATACATCTTTAATATGAAAGCCAAAGTCCACCAACGTTTGTAACTCCAGACCAGCCAACTCAGGAGGGTGATAAATAGATAATATATGTTGTTTTTTAGTTTGAATAGCTTCTTTAGCAAGATACCTATAGCCTCTAGGTGTAGAAACAATAGGATACCCTGTGGCTCGAAGAAGCGCAATATCATGAACCACTACTTGACGAGTTACATTGAATCTTTCTGCTAATTCCGCCCCAGATAATGCTCCATTAGCCAAAATTAACTCATTAAGTAATCTCTTCTGCCTCTCATTCCAATCCTTCATTCTAGCTTCCCCCTGAATCGTTCATCAATTAAGAATTTTACTGGGGAATTGGTTCTGTTGGCAGGGATTCACCTTTCGTTTCAGTTCCAAGTGTAAGAACAGCAGCGGCTCCTATTATGATCACAATACAGAACACGCCAAAAATCATATCGAAATTGTAGTGATCAGTC
>DATFAS010000223.1:0-3364 GCA_035254305.1 Bacillota bacterium | reverse complement strand
AGGAGTGATTAGAGTGGCAAAAAGACAAGCATCTGCTTCACTACTTCCTATTCCTTCGACCTGGAGGATTGTTGTCAGCTACGGTGGGAGACCAACTAGTGGGGGAGAATTAAAATTAAATACCTTATCCAACCAGAACGTTTCGGGAACCCTTAATTTCCGAGGGGTGCCGATCCCTGTCCAAGGGATATGGAATGAACAGACCAATCAAATCCAATTTAGATCCCCTTATGCAGTATTTAGTGGAAGACTATCAACCTACCGCGAACCAGGTATTAACCACTATATGCTCCAAGGAAATTATGCTTCAACCGTTGGGTCTAACTTTCCTGGAGCTGTAGGAAATTGGGAAGCCACCACAGCAACTTTTCACTCTTCTCTATAGCGAGAGATATCATCGAATTTTCATCATAAAAAAGAATCCTGTCCAATACGTTTATGATAGGCACGCTTTTGGACAGGAGGCTGAACGGTTATGTATTTAATCCTTGCAGAGATTATTTTTGCCCTTCTTCATTTATTCGTGATCGTGATGACCTATATGAATAGAAAAAAAATTCCATGTATGGTCGGCATGATGATTTCTATGACACTAGGGATGACATCTGGGTTAGGAATAGGGACCATGCTTGGCATTCTACTCCCCAATCATCTATTCGAAAGTACAATCATAAGTATGCTTGTAGGTTCAATAATCGGTGCTATATGTGGAGTACCCATTAGTATAATGGCTGTTTTGGATGGGCTGCTTGCTGGATTAATGTCTGGAATGATGGGGACCATGCTTGCAAGTATGATTCATGTGGAGCAGTTTCTTATTCTTATTAAAATTGTTATCACCATTTTGAGTGGAGTTCTTTTTATTCTTATCCTTATGCTTGAAGAAGAAATTCATAGCCAGGAAATAAGGAGAAAAGGGAAACCAACGACTATTTTGTTCTTTTTTGTCATTCTTTTAATGCTTTGGTTTTTTATCTTTCATTCAGAACTTCCTCTTCTGATCCACAATGAAATAGATAATTTGCCGCTACATTAAACATAGTTATACTATAAAGAAAACAGGCACTTATTGCCTGTTTTCTTGTCTTATTAAATCATCTAGTGAATGATAATAGTCCACATAACCCTCATTGACAGCTTCCCAAAGAAACAGAGACGCAACTGTATTATAGGGATCCCATCTTGTGAATGCTTGGGCCAATACAACTGTTTCCTTGTTCACTATTTCACTCTTATCTAAATTATAGAGCCATCTATAGGCTCTTTGCAGTCCAACATCTCCTAAAGATTGCACATTTAATCTACCTAAAGAGAAAATAAGAAACATCTCTGCTGTCCATAAACCAATTCCCTTGATTTTGATCAATCGATCCATAACCTCTTGATCAGTTAAGCAAGAAAGTTCTTCAAGCTGGATCTCGTCTAGCATCACCTTTTCAGAGAATCCTTTAATGTAGTCAGTTTTCCTCCCGGAAACACCGGCTTTCCGGAACTCATCCTCAGGTATTGCAAAGAGCCCATCAGGGGTTATTCTAGGACAAAGAGACATTACCCGTCGCCAGATCGTTGTTGCTACTTTAACCGATAATTGTTGACCAATCATTTGTCTTACTAACGCTTCAAAATAATTCTCCTGCAAGGTTAGTGATAGCTCTCCAATGATGTCAACTAATTTGTCTAACTGCCCATCAGCCGTGCAAAGCTTTCTTACGATTTCACAATCCTTGCTAAATCTGAGGATCTCACCCACTAAAGTGATCTCTCCTTCTTCTCCTACCTCTAACAACAAGGCAGAGAGTGGTTTGTTCCCTATCTAGAGAGGTATGCGATACATTCTTCCTCCCTCAATTGCTTTAATCCCTGTCACACAATCCTCTTTTGAATCGGCTAATGCATCTTCAATGGCTTGAAGCTTTGCATCTAAACTATCGATATGATGGAGGGCAATAGCTTCTGGTAATTGAGGAAGAACAGGAGAACCCCACTCTAATTTTCCATGATGGCTCAATACCATATGCTGAAGAGACATGACAACTGGATCATCTACAGTCATTTCAAACTGGCCTGCCGCTTCATGAATCCAAGCATTCACCATTGAAATATGCCCAAGTAATGACCCTGCCATTGTATAATTTGTGCAAATTCCTTGTTCTCCACCCTCATACTCTAAAATCTTACCTAAATCATGAAGAAGAATACCTCCTCGTAGAAGGTCTGCATTCAAAAATGGCCGTTGTCCAATAACAAATTCGCCAATTTCTAACATTCTTACCATATGATAGGATAGTCCAGAATAATAAGCGTGATGAACAGACTTTGCTGCGGGAAATGACCAAAGCTGTTTTTTCACACGACTTACACAAAACCGTACAATATTTTGAATTTTAATATTCTGCAATTGTTCAATAGTTTGATCAATGATATGGATTAAATCAGCTGCGGGAACTGGTGCACTCTTAACGAAATCCCGAACCTCAAATCCTTCTTCTTCGGTGACCAAGCGAATCTTCACGACCTTCGCCTGTAATTTTTCACGGTAAACTGAGACAACACCCTTTACTTTAACCACTGAACCCGCAAAATAGGTCTCTTTATCCATTTCGGAAACATCCCAAAATTTCAGAGGGATTTCCCCCGTTGTATCGGAAATCACCATATCTAGGTAGCTTTTATTATCATTTGTTTGTTTTAGTGTGGCGCTTTTTAATAAATAGAACCCAAGGAATTCACTTCGGTCAATCATATCTTTAATCAGCAATTCCGTTACCCTCCTCTTCTCCTATCCCGGATACTACTATATCATTTTTAATAAGTTTCTTAAATCCCCGTAGCAGAGTAAAAAATGGAGCAGGATCTTAGAAATCTCCCGCCTGATATACTAGCTCCCCTTTGACCCATGTTGCCTGCACCCTCAATTCCTGATCAAGCAGAACAAGGTCTGCATCTTTCCCAACCTTAATGCTTCCCTTATGACCATCTATCCCTAATTTCGATGCAGGATTGATCGTTAAATAATCAATGGCGTCCACGAGAGACTTTCCAGTATAGTTGATTACATTCTTTAGTGCAACATCAAGAGTGAGTAGGCTCCCAGCCAAGACGCCTGAACGGAGTCTAGCCTCTCCGTTACATACGATAACTTCTTGACCTCCAAGATCATATTGCCCATCTCCAAGTCCTGCCGCTCTTATCGCATCGGTGATTAATAGGATTTGTTTAGGGTGACATATCCGTGACAAAAGACGAATGAATTCCGGCGCAACATGCACACCGTCTACTATGATATCGAAGGAAAATTTCGGCTGTTCCATAATTAATCCAATAATCCCGATATTTCTGTGATGAAAGGGGCGCATAGCATTCC
>DATFAS010000222.1:0-3472 GCA_035254305.1 Bacillota bacterium | reverse complement strand
TTAAGTCAAGTCCGACAATCTCTTCTTCTTCTGTTACGCGAATTCCAATCGTCTTCTTAAGTGCAAATAGGATCACGAATGATATAATGGCTACATATAAAGCTGCTCCCAAAACCCCAACTACTTGAACCCATAATTGCTCAAGGCCACCACCATAAAATAGACCCGCCTTACCTACTCCTGTTATTTCTACTAGTCTTGGTGAAGCAAAGAACCCTGTAGAAATCGTTCCAATCACCCCTGCAATCCCATGAACTGAGAATGCGCAGATTGGATCGTCAATTCCTTTTCGATCGAAATAAACAGATGTGCCATAGGTTGCCATACCTGCCACAGCCCCAATAATTACAGCTGCCCAAGGCTCTACGAATGCACATGCTGCAGTAATCGCTACTAGGGCAGCCAATGCCCCGTTCAGCATAGCAGCAATATCTGCCTTTCCGGAATACATCCAAGAAGTAAGAAGAGCAAATACAACACCTGCGGCTGTAGCTAATTGTGTCGTTAACGCCACGTGCCCAAACAAACCATTTGAAACACCTAATGTACTTCCTGCATTAAACCCAAACCAGCCGACCCATAGGATCAAAACCCCTAATACGGTATAAACTTGATTATGGCCAGGAATTAGATTTGGGGTTCCATTTTTATTGTATTTACCCAGTCTAGGCTTTAATAATAAAGTAGCGATAAGAGCTGCAATCCCACCTTGCAAATGTACTACAGTAGATCCTGCAAAATCCTGCATTCCCCACTCACTTAACCAGCCGCCTCCCCAAACCCAATGACCAACAACCGGATAGATAAAAGCGGTAAATAAGATACTAAAAACAAGGTAAACAGATAGCTTTGCTCTTTCTGCGAATCCACCGAAGGCTATGGCTAATGAAACAGCAGCAAATGCTAATTGAAAAAGAAAGAAGAAAGGCGTCGGAATCCCTGCTACTTCATCTACTCCTTGTAACAAGAAGCCTTTCAGACCAAAGAATGAATTCCCTTCACCGAATGTAACTCCAAAACCTACAGCCCAGAAGATGAGTGTACAAAGTCCAAAGGTTAAAACCGTTTTGCCCGCTACATGTCCCGCGTTTTTCATTCGAGTCGAACCTGCTTCTAATAAGGCAAACCCAGCCTGCATGAAGAAGACAAGAATCGCAGCAACCAACACCCATAACAAATCAACTGACTTCGCAACCTGATCCACTGCCTCTGCGGCAAATGTTATTTTGGGAAACCCAATAGCCAACAGAAACACGAATACATTTCTCCACATCCTCAATCTCATCTGATCACCCTCAAACGATATTTTTATTACCCTTGATGTTAGGAATGCTATCATTCCACAACACCTTGTGTAATTTGATATCTTATTTATAACGTATTAGAGAGATGTTATCAGCAATCACGTCAGATTATCTAACATAATTTTTGAGGAGTTATTTCTAATGCGGTCGGTAGCATGATTTCTACCGTTGTTCCTTTATTTTCTTCACTATCAATGATAATTTTCCCTTGATGGTCTTCAATAATTTTGTAGCTAATCATAAGTCCCAAGCCTGTCCCTTTTTCCTTAGTTGTATAGAAGGGCTCACCGAGCTTATGTAAACGATCTTTTGGAATTCCATATCCCTGGTCTATGATACGGATATGAATCAATTCTTCATGATTTAATGAATGAAATAACTCAATGAAGATTTTCCCACCACCCGGCATCGCATCAATGGAATTTTTGAGGATATTGATAAATACCTGCTTCAGATGATTTTCCTCACATTTAATCATGGGTACTTCATCACTTAGAAATTCTATGATTTCAATATCGTTCATAATTGCCTGCGTATTAATAAGGGAAATAACACTCTTCAGAATGAAGCGAATATCTTTGAATTGATAATGCACAATTTGCGGCTTGGCTAACATCAGAAACTCACTGGCAATCGTATTAATTCGATCAATCTCTGAAAGCATCACTCCTGCATACTGGCCAATGTCAGCCCCATGCTGTAATAATTGGATAAAACCTCGAATGGAGGCTAGAGGATTTCGCAGCTCGTGGGCAACCCCGGCAGCCAGTTCACCCACGATATTCAATTTATCTGACTTTCGGAGTACCTCTTCTGTTTGTTTAAGATCTGAAATATCCACAATCGTACCGATCATAGCCGGTTGGCCGTTATAAGGAATGTGGTTGCCTAAGACCTCAACCCAAACGGTTGACTTATCTTTTTTAACACCTCTAATTTGGTATCTTGCTCCCCCTCCTTCATCTTTCCTGCGTATATGATAGATGAGTTTTTCCCGATCCTGTGAAATACAAAATTTTAAAGGGCTTTTCCCAATGATCTCTTCAGTTGTATAGCCAGCAATTTCAGCAAAGCGTGGATTCACATAAGCAAATCTCTCTTTTTGCACGATATAAACACCAACTTGTGATTTTTCCACCAGTGCTCGATATTTTGCCTCTGCTTCGATCAGTGCGGCTTCCATTCTTTTCCGATTTGTGATATTACGATAAATTCCGGAAAAAGCGATAATCTCTCCATGGTCATCTCGAATGGTAGAATAGGTTAAACTAACATCAAGAAGTTTACCATCCTTACATTTCCTCTTTGTTTCAATCCCTGTAATCGTTCCCCCAGCAAGCAAGGTATACCGAAATCCTGCTTGCTCCAATAACAATTCCGTTGGTACGATTGGTGATTGATTTCCAATCAAATCATCTCTACGAAACCCAAATAGCTGCTCAAATGCCTGATTGACATTGATAACGCATCGGTTTAAGTCAGTAATGGACACAGCATCCGTTGTATAATCAAAAAGTGACTGATACCTTTCTGTTATGGCTTTCAGTTCACGTTCCATTGACCTCTTCATAGTAATATCCCGGGCAATGGCATGAATACCAATAATGTTACCATCTATGTAAGTTGGAAGATATTTCATACTCACTTCAACCTGTTGACCATTCTTGGCCATGATGACTTCTTCAAATTCTTGAGGTGTCCCTTGTAATACTTGTTGAAAATATTGCTTACGTTTCTCACGATACGCAGGTGCCACCAGAAAATTGGCTGAATGCATTTGTAGCTCCTCCACCGTATACCCTAATAGCTGGATAGCTGCTGGATTGGCACTCAAGAAATGACTTTCACAATCATAGAAAAAAATCGCATCTGGATTATACTCTATAATAGATTGATAGAATTCACCGCAATTTCTCAGAATATCGTACTGCTCCTCATTAAGAGTCCTCTCCAACATTGTTCCTCCTCACAGCATACGAACTCTCATAAATTATCCTTACATTGTAAATTTTTGGTCTACTTTACAATTATACTTTCAAATGGAACTTTTTCAATTATAAAATAGATACCAATACCAATGGCTGCTACATATTATTGGCCATCTTACTACGATTATTGAAAATATTACCTATCGGGAAAAAATGATTTACGTTAGTAGCCTCTGTTGT
>DATFAS010000221.1:0-2780 GCA_035254305.1 Bacillota bacterium | reverse complement strand
TGGTGGTTTACCAAGATCACAAGGGCCAAGGAGATCTTGTTTGGGCGTTCACTAGGCAGAAGATACTAAGGCTTGTCAAGTAAAAAAATTGTATAAGCTGGTTTTTACTCGCATATCTCGGAACCCTTCCCAATATAATGTATCAGACTATTCCTAACAGGGAGGCGAGGGGAGTGCACGATTACATCAAAGAGCGCACCATCAAGATCGGTCGCTACATAGTAGAAACGCGCAACACCGTACGTAAGATTGCCAAAGAATTTGGCGTATCGAAAAGCACTGTGCACAAAGATTTAACCGAACGACTGCCCGAGATAAACCCCGAATTGGCTAATAAGGTGAAAGAAATCTTGGAATATCATAAATCGATTCGTCATTTGCGTGGTGGGGAAGCGACGAAGATTAAGTACAAGAGAAAAACGAAATCCCAGAAGAAGGGAGCATCAGAGGAATTGGCATAGCCCTTGTAAAAGAGAAAAATGAAGAAAAGATGAAAAATGTCGAAAAAACATAAAGGAATTCCTTGTTTAACAGCGAAGATATACTATCGGCTCTAATATTTATAGCTAAAATATCATTCATATAGATGAACTACTACAGGGAGGACCTTGCATGTTAGGGAAGGATATTGGAATTGACTTAGGAACGGCGAATGTATTAATTTTTGTTAAGGGAAAAGGCATTGTACTTGATGAACCATCAGTCGTGGCGATTGATAGTGTATCACGAAAAGTGCTTGCGGTGGGAAATGAAGCTTATCGGATGGTCGGAAGAACTCCGGGTAATATCATCGCCATTCGACCGTTACGTGATGGGGTAATTGCAGATTTTGAGATAACGGAAGCTATGCTGAAGCATTTTATAGCTAAGATTGGGGTTAAGAGCTTTTTCGTGAAACCGAGAATACTGATTTGCTGTCCAACAAACATTACATCTGTTGAACAGAAGGCGATTAGAGAAGCTGCTCAGCGTAGTGGAGCAAGAACGGTTTATTTAGAGGAAGAACCGAAGGTTGCAGCAATTGGAGCTGGGATGGACATCTTTATGCCAAGTGGGAATATGGTAGTTGATATTGGCGGGGGGACGACTGACGTGGCTGTATTGTCCATGGGAGATATCGTCACCGCCACTTCTATTAAGGTAGCAGGGGATAAATTTGATCTTGATATCATGCGTTATATTAAGAATAAGTATAAGCTAATGATCGGCGAAAGAACCGCAGAAGAAATCAAGAAGCAGATTGGAACCGTATTTCCAGGCGGCCGTAATGATGAGATGGAAATTCGCGGTCGGGATATGGTATCAGGGCTTCCACAGACGATTAAAGTAACTTCAGCAGAGGTACAGGCATCACTTGAAGAATCGGTGGCATCCATTATTCAAGCCTCCAAGAATGTATTAGAGAGAACTCCACCAGAATTATCAGCAGATATTATTGATAAAGGGGTTATGCTGACAGGAGGGGGAGCATTACTTCATGGATTGGACAAGCTATTAGCAGAAGAGCTTAAGGTACCTGTTTTGGTTGCCGATGATCCGATGAGCTGTGTAGCCAAGGGAACGGGAATGATGCTTGAAAATCTTGACCGTGCAAAGCGCCGATCTATATAATTAAATAGGACAGGCCATGCTTTATTCACGAAACCTCTTCTTTGATTGACTATTTTAATTGACCATTAACACCATAAATAGTAGGTAAGGAGCTCTTTTATGCTAGAACAGAATACCAAAATAGACGAAAAAAGCGCAGAACACCACGAGGGATCGAGAAGAGAGAGAAGAAGGAATAAACAGGGCAGTGGCAGAGTTTTAAGCTGGCCTACTCGAATTATCGGTAGCATCGTGCTGATCTTTATCTCCTGGGTTGTTGGTCTTGCGATTGGTTATTCTGGAATGGGTCATGGACCTATTGGGGACGTTTTCCATATCCAAACCTATAAGCATATGTATGATTTAGTATTTAAATGAGGCTAGAAGTGTGAGAAATTCCACCGCTTAATGACTTGGTGCTAGCCAAGCAATTTTGTAGCTTATCGTATAAATGGTTTGCATTCCGTCGATTCATAAGGGTAAGGCGAATCTGTTAGAAGAAGGGGCACAGGTAGGCTACTGTGCCCCGGTATGTGAACCCCTAAGTTGGGGGGACATATATAGTTTGTGCGAATAGGAAGAGCAACTTGTAGGTAAAATACTGGAAAGAAGGCTGGTAAAAGTCATGTTGAATATTGAACAGATTAAAGAATTAATCCCCCATCGATATCCTTTTCTTCTTGTGGATAAGATCCTTGAATTGGAGCCTGGAAAGAAGGCTATTGGGCTAAAGAATGTTACGATTAATGAACCGTTCTTTCAGGGGCATTTTCCTGAATTTGCTATTATGCCAGGGGTACTTATTATTGAGGCATTAGCACAGGTTGGTACTGCTGCAACTCTTAGTTTAGAGGAGAACAAAGGAAAGCTTGCATTCTTTGCTGGAATTGATAATGCACGCTTCCGTGAGCAGGTTCGACCAGGGGATACATTAACTTTAGAAGTAGAATTAACGGCATTCCGAAGAGGGATTGGTAAAGGACATGCAGTGGCAAAAGTAGGAGAAAAGGTTGCTGCAGAGGCAGATTTGATGTTTGCTATCGGGTCCGGTAATAAATAAGGAAAAAGTTATACATGGGAGGCATTCAATCATTTGGATGCCTTTTGCATTTTGAAATTGTGAATAATAATTCACATTTTTTTTTGTTTGGGAAAAACTACATAAGTTCAATAATTGTTGTTAAAATACT